>DATCXG010000225.1:0-4431 GCA_036565945.1 Gemmatimonadaceae bacterium | reverse complement strand
GCTCACGTCAGCCACGGTCACCGCGCCCTTGATGGTGGAGGCAGCGCCGAGCGAATGCTCACCCACTACCCGCGCCGTGAGCGTGCGGTCGTCACCGATCTCGGTGCCATCGATGCCATCGTAGTCGCGCGTCTCGAAGCTCTCGATCTCGGTGTGCCCATCGTTGAAACCGACGCTCGCGCGGAGCGTGCCATGACCAAATGGTGTGGCGAGGGGGCCGGTAGCGGCGTTGACTATGGCAAGCGTGCGACGCTGGTCGGGATAGCGCCAGAGCCGCGGCTCCGAGATGTGCAGCTCCGGCGGCACACCACGTTCGGCGCGGTAAGAAGACATCGACACTCCTACATGTCCTCCGCCGGGCGCCGTGTAGCGCAGCGACCCAAAGCCATCCACGTGATCCAGATCGCTGTTCGTGCGAATGTCATCATCCGGGCCCGGGTCGACGATGCCGCCGCCGAGCGCCACGCCCGGGCGATCCCGCAGTCCCAATCCGGCTCTGGCGGTCCACCTGCCGGATTGTGAGAGCGGGAACCCACCGGTCACGCTCATCGAGCGCCCGCCCAGGTGATCCATCGTACCGGAGAGCGCCAGCGACGGCGCGGATGATGCGCCCACCGCGCTCTCATTGAGCCCCACCTCGATCACCCCGCCCAGCACATTGGGCCCGTACAGGAGCGACGAGAGTCCGCGGACCACGGTGATGCTCCGCGCTCCCGTGAGTGGGATGATCGACGGGTCGGTGCGATGATCCCAGCCGAGGGTGATCGGCACGCCATCGAGAAGCACGGCCGCCTGGCGAGAATCCGAGCCGCGCATCGAGAGCTCCATCTCGCCCCGCGAGTTGCGGCGCACGAGGACGAACGGCATCTCGCGGAGCGCCTGATCCAGCAACGGCGCAGCCGGGAGACGGAGCGAATCAAAGTTCGCTACGACCGCGCTCACGCCGCCCACGACGAGCGGAGCGCGCCGTCCCTGCACCACCACCGCTCCCACAGACTGCGCGCTGTTCGGCCGTCGCTCCTCGCCCTTATCCTGCGCATCGGCCATGGTCGGCACCGCGAGCGCGCAGAGCGATGAAAGAAAAATCGATCCGACCCGCCGGAGCGCCGGAGTATTCACAATCCTCGAGGTCGCCCCGTGGGCTACACGCAACTCGTCATCCTCCATCTGTGCTGTCTATGGCAAGCTTGCGATCACTGCCAACATGTACGCTCATCGCACCGGCAATGTTGGCCTACGACCGCTGGTTTACCCGAGTGCTGGTCTTCGAGGATAGCCGCGACCAGCTACCAGTGGAAATACAAGGCGCATGAGCGCTGGTCTACCTGAGTGCTGGTATTCGAGAGTACTCGCATACATGAGTGCTGGTCCATGCGAAAGCACTCCTCTACCCCTCGCCGATCCCCGACCCGGGCTTCCGGACCTCCTGTACTCCCGCCGCATCCTCGAGCAATCCCAGCTTCAACGCTAGCCGCACGTAGTCGGCGCGATGACGCAGTCCCAGCTTCTCGTTGATGCGCTGTTTGTAGGTGTCTACGGTCTTGGGGCTGATCACCAACTGCTCGCCGATCTCCGGGGCGGTGTAGCCCGCGGCGGTGAGTCGAAGGACATCGCGCTCACGATCCGTGAGCCGCTCGAAGCGGGCGCGGTCGCCGGCATGCTCGTCCTTGCTCCTGATGCCCCGAGCCAGCACGCGTGCGGCTCCCGGGTGTACGTACAGCTCCCCGCGCGCCACGGTGCGCACGGCCTCCACGAGATCGCGGTCGGCCACGTTCTTCACCAGATATCCCGACGCTCCTGCCTCGAGCAACGGGATCAGGTAGTCCTCCTCCGCGTGCATCGTGAGCACGAGCACGCGCGGCGCGCCCTCGATCGCGGCGAGCGTTCGCGTAGCGGCCATGCCATCCATTCCAGGCATCGAGAGGTCCATGACGACCACGTGCGGCGCGAGCTGCTCGGCAAGCGCGATCGCTTCCTTGCCATCAGAGGCCTCGCCCACCACGCTGATGTCGCTGGCCGAGCCGAGCACCGCTTTCAGACCCGCCCGAACGATCGCATGATCGTCGGCGAGCACCACCCTTATCGGATTAGCCATCGTCCGGAACCATGGTTGAGATAGGGCCACCCGCTGCCAGCGGAACGCGCGCCACCACCCGGGTGCCAGAACCAGGCGCGCTGATCAGCTCGATCTGGCCATCCACGAGCGACATGCGCTCACGCATCGAAAACAGTCCCATACCGGGCCGCCGCGCCTCGGCTTCCGCGAGGTCGAAGCCGCGCCCATCGTCGGCCACCTCGAGCATGGCCGTCGTCGCGTCTGTCCGCACCAGGATCGCCACTGAGGTAGGCGCCGCATGTCTCACAGCGTTCGAGAGCGCCTCCTGCGCCACCCTGTAAAGCGCCGACGCGGCCGGGTGTGAGATCACCGCCGCATCCCCGATTGCGTCCACAGTGATGTCCACACCCGCGCTATCCCGTGACTGGCGCGCGAGCCACCGCACCGCGGCTACCAGGCCGAGGTCGTCGAGCACGCGCGGGTGAACGCGATGCGAGAGAGTACGCACCTCCTCCAGCGCCGCGCCGGCCAGCTCCTTCACCTCCCCGAGGCGCTCGGCCAGCGCCGGATCGCTGGCATCACGCGCAGCCGCGCTGAGTTGGAGCACGATGGCGGTCAGCGATTGGGCCGTGGAGTCGTGCAGCTCGCGCGCGATGCGTGAGCGCTCCTCGTCCTGCGCCGTGATGACCAGCGAGGCGAGCCGACGCATGCGCGCGCGGTCCGACGTGAGAGCGTCGAGCAGGAGATTGATCGTGCGACCCACGCGGGTCATCTGTCGATCGGCCACGAGCGACGGACCCACCCGCGCCTCGAGATCTCCGCTCCACACGCGGCGGGCGGTATCCTCCAGCCCCCTTATGGGTCGCAACGCCACCTGAACGAGCACCAGGTTGACAACGAGGCTGGCCAGAAGCGCGAGGATCATCACCGCGGCGATCAGGCTCCCCCGATCGTCGTGCATGCCATGCATCGCCAGCGAGATGCCGGCTGCTATGATGACGATCAACGTGTTCGCCCCGACGATCTTCATGAGCAGTGGAACACGGAGCACCGCACGCAGCCAGTGCGGCACGCGGGGCTGCGGCGCAGGTGCAGCGCGTACATCGTCGGCCGCCCGTGCGCGCGTCAGCACCGGGCCGATCGTGGGCGGGACCACGCCGGTCCCGACATCGCGCCGGGTAGACTCGCTCATCTGAGAGGGCGTGTAGACTTGGGCCGAGATGTCGCCATGGTGCAATCTACATCGCCCCACATCTGCCCATAGCCCTCGCGCTTCCTTCAGCGCACCGGCGCCTCACATCCACGAGTTGAGTCATCGGCCGCTTCGCGGCCCACGACCATCCAGCTCTTCCCCAGTTCCCCGTCCTTCACGACACCAGCGCCCAGAAGGGAGGGAAGGTCCCCAGGATGCCCAGCACGGTGAGGACGAGAGTGACAGTCCACACGCGCCCCGGCTGGAGCTGCCGGTCCTTCCAGCGAGCGTGCAGAACGGCCCACGCGATCAGCCAGAGGACCACTGCGAGCGTGGTGCGCCCGGACACGCCGCCGGAGGGGGCGTAGATCGCTGGTGGGGAGAAGATGCCCATCTCGCTCAGCACTACGACGAATCCCATGGCGAACGCGCCGACGCCAGCCGCGAGGAACGCTGCCAGCGCGGCGCCATTCGTCACTTTCTCCGTCCCGAGCGGGGCGGTGGCAGGGGATTCCCTGTCTCGTGTGGCCATCGGCGGTCTCCAGTATGGTCGTGAGGCTGGTGGATGCCGCTACTCGAGCGGCGCCACCTTGTTGATGAAGACACCCAGCAGCGACACGTAGGCCACGATCGCGAAGCAGATCGCCAGCATCATCGCGCCGATCCTGCGCAGCGATTCGTCTTCCAGCAGGCGCTCCCGGTAGCGCCAGGCGACGAAGGCCACGGCCGTGGCCAGCATCGCGGAGATGAAGGGGAGGTGCTCCTTGGTTTCCATGGCGAAAGCGTGCAGCCACGCGGTAGACGAATCGGACAACACCAGCGACCGCGGATATCCGGACAGGTCGGTGGTCCCCTCCGGGGGCGTGGTGCGGTAAGGGGGGAATATGACGTAGGTGCCCACGAAGGTGGTGAGCCAGAGCATCAGGGCGGTGAAGGCCGTGAGAATGGCGATCGAGCGCGAGACATCCCCGGAGGCTGCGGCCACACCGGCCCGGGTACGGATCAGGTACAGGGCGAAGAGGGCGGCCGAGAGCGCCAGCAGCGCGCCCCCGCCCAGGGCGAGTCCGTGGATCATCGTCCAGATGCTGCGTTCGGAAAAGAGCATAGCTTCCCCCTCGAGACGCTGCCCAATCGGAGAAAACGCGGCTGCCTGGCTTCCGCACCGGCGCTCTGCGAGCCTGCA
>DATCXG010000213.1:0-5092 GCA_036565945.1 Gemmatimonadaceae bacterium | reverse complement strand
CGCGAGGGCCGTCGCGACGGCCCTCGCGATTGCGCGGGCGGTGATCGTGACAGAGCGTCGAGTGGCGAGTGCAGTCATCACTTCGGTCCTCCGGTGGCATCTGAGACCATCTGTAGTGATCGGTGGGTGCGGCTCCGGCGCTCCGGGCTCTTGCGGGTTTCAGAGCGAAATAGTATAACAGAGCGCGGTCAAAGTACGATACATCATTGTATCCAAACGGAGGCACTGCGATGCGACAGGTAGCGTTGTTTGGCTGGTGTAGGTGGCGCGGGGGGAGCGCCCGTGGGGCGCCGCGCCCACACCGTCTCGCTCTTCTGCTCCCACTTGGCCTGGCTGCCGCCTCGCTTACCACCCCGGGCCTCGGCGCCCAGGAAACTGGGGTCGTGGCGGGACAGGTAGTCACAGAGGCGACCCAGAGACCGCTCCCCGGCGCGCAGATCATCGTGCAGGGGCAGGCCGGGAAGGGCGCCATGTCAGATGCCGACGGGAACTTCCGCATCACCGGCGTCACCGGCACGGAGGTGGTGCTCAACGCCCGGATGATCGGCTACAAGCCCGTCACCCAGACCGTACGCGTGGGTGCTACGGACGTCAGGTTCGCCATGGCCGACCGGCCCGTGGAGCTCGACCAGATCGTCGTCACCGGTACCGCCGGTGGCCAGCAACAGCGCTCCATCGGTAACTCGGTCTCACGCATCAAGGCCGCCGAAGTCACGGCGACGGCCGCCATACCGAGCGTCGATGGCCTGATCAACGGCCGCGCCCCCGGCGTCGTCGTCACTCCCGGCACCGGCATGGTCGGTGGCGGAGCCAACATCCGCATCCGCGGCATGTCCACCTTCTCCCTCTCCGGCGACCCGCTGATCTACGTGGACGGCGTTCGCGTCAACAACGAGACGGGAAGCGGAATCTCCGTCCAGGCCTTCGGATCGGGCGTGGTCTCGCGCATGAACGACTTCGATCCCTCCGAGATCGAATCGATCGAGATCCTCAAAGGACCCGCCGCCGCCACCCTCTACGGCACCGAGGCGGCCCGCGGCGTGATCAACATCATCACCAAGAAGGGGTCCAACGAAGGCACCCGCTACAACTTCACGGTCAAGCAGGGCGCCAACTGGTTCATGAATCCCGAAGGCAGGATGCCCGTCACCTACTGGAAGGACCCCACGGGGAAGATCCAGTCGCTCAACATCGTCGAGCGCGAGAATGCACGCGGCACTCCGATCTTCCGTACCGGGCAGATGCAGGACTACAGCGCCAGCGTGAGCGGGGGCGCGGGAACGCTGCGCTACTTCGCCTCGGCCGGCAAGAGCTCCGACGAGGGCGCCGAGGCCAACAACTTCCGCGACCAGTTCAACGCACGAACCAACCTGGGCATCACACCGAGCGAGAAGATCGACATCCAGACCAGCCTCGGATACGTCCAGAGCCACACTGCGCTGAGCTGCGAGGGCGGCTGCGGCGGCGCCATGTGGGGGGCGTCGTACTCCACGCCGGAGAATCTGCCCGAGAACTGCGCTGCCGAAGATATGCCGGAGTGCGGCTGGGTGCGCGGCTTCAACAGCGCGCCGCCGGAAGTCGACCGCGCGATGAATGACTGGCAGAACATCAACCGCTTCACCGGCAGCTTCACGGTCAACTACAAGCCGTTCACCTGGCTCTCCAACCGTCTCTCCATCGGCACCGACTTCACGCAGGAGAAGAACCAGGAGCTGCTTCCCTACCTCACGAACGATACGCTCCGCTACTTCTGGGGACAGAACGCGGACGGCTGGAAGTACCAGAACCGTCGCGATATCGTCTTCAACACCTACGACTACAACGGAACGGCGCGATTCGATCTGACGCCCAAGATCACCTCCGCGACCTCGTTCGGAGTCCAATACTATCAGAAGCAGTTCTCCGACATCACGGCGGAGGGAGATTTCTTCCCCGCGCCGGGGCTCGAGACGGTTTCCTCGGCGGCGCTGAGGCCGGTCACCGGCGACGGGTACTCGAACAACAACACGCTGGGCTACTACGCGCAGCAGCAGTTCGGCTGGCAGAACCGCATCTTCCTCACCGCCGCGCTCCGCGTGGACAACAACAGCTCCTTCGGTAAGGACGTGCAGTGGGTGACCTACCCGAAGGCCGAGCTCTCGTGGGTTCTGAACGAAGAGCCGTTCTTCGCTGATCACGTCCCCGAGTGGGTGAGCACGTTCAAGCTCCGTGCGGCGTACGGCGAATCGGGTACGCAGCCGGAAGCCTTCACGGCGCTCCGCACCTTCAACCCGATCCCGGGTCCCGCCGGAACCGCCGCGCTCACTCCCGGACTGCTCGGCAACCCGAATCTCGGCCCGGAGCGCGGCAAGGAGCTCGAGGTGGGCTTCGACGCTGGCCTCTTCGATGACCGGTTCGGCCTCAACCTCACGCTCTACGACACGCACACGCAGGACGCCATCCTCCTCCGCGGCGTGGCTCCCTCCACCGGCTTCGGCGCGAGCAGCCAGTACGTGAACGCCGGCGAGATCATGAACCAGGGCATCGAGGCCATGGTCAACGCGCAGGTGATCAGGGGCAAGAGCTACGGTTGGGATCTCGGCTTCAACTTCTCCGCCAACCGCGGGAAGGTGCTCGAGCTCACCGGCAAGGACACAGCGATCGTGCCGGGCAGCTTCCAGCACCGGATCGGATACGCCCCCTTCTCCTGGTTCCGCGAGCGCGTGGTGGGCGCGGACTACGACCCGGCCACGGGGCGCGCCATCAACATCATGTGCGACAATGGCAATGGCGGATCGATGCCCTGCTACAATGAGAACGGCGCGATCATCGCTCCGCGCGTCTATCTCGGTCGCGTGCTCCCCGCGTGGGAAGGCTCGGTGACGTCGAACATCCGCTTCCTATCGCACTTCCGCGTCTCCGCCCTGGTCGACTTCAAGGGTGGCTACAAGAAGCTGGACAACAACATCCGCATCAACTGCCAGATCTTCTACACCTGCCTCCAGGCGATCGAGACCGAGAAGACCGATCCGAAGCTGCTCGCGCAGTTCCAGAGCGGCGGCGGCCTCCGCGACTTCGTGTTCACCGATGGGAAATTCGCCAAGCTGCGCGAGGTCTCGCTCAGCTACGATGCGCCCGCGTCGCTTGCGCGGCGGGTTGGCGCGCGCGGCGTCACGCTCAACCTGGCGGCGCGGAACCTCCACACCTGGACGAACTACACCGGCCTGGACCCGGAGAACTACTTCGTATCGGGCGGAGCCGGCGGTGGCAGCCAGTTCACCGATCAGGCGGAACTGCCGCAGCTCGCTTCCTTCATCTTCAGCGCACACCTGAGCTTCTGAGGGATACATATAATGACTTGGAATCAGACACATGGTCGCGCGCCACGAGGCCGGCGCCGTGCGCGAGGTCATTGGATAGCGATGGCGGCCGCCGCGATTGCAGTCGTCGCCTCGGTCACCGCGTGCAACACGGATCAGCTGCTGAACGTGAAGGCCCCCGACCGCGTGCCGGCCGAGACGCTCGACAGTCCGTCGCAGGCGAAGCTCCTCGTGAACGGCGCGGTGGCGGACTTCGAGTGCGCCTACGCCGCTTACGCGCTGGCCGAGGCGATCATGTCCGACGAGTTCTCGGACGCGCAGCTCGGCGCGGCCGCCTGGCCCTACGATCGCCGCGACATGGCGATCAATACGAACGGCATCTATGGTGAGAACGGCTGCAACAACAACCAGAACCCCGGCATCTACACCCCGCTCTCCACTGCGCGGTGGCAGGCCGACAACGCGCTGACCAAGCTGCAGGGGTGGACCGACGAGGAGGTCGGATCGGATCGGACCGCGCTGATCGCCAAGTCGGCGCTCTACTCGGGCTTCAGCCACACCGCGCTCGGGATGTCGATGTGCACGGCGGCGTTCGATCTGGAAGCACCGATCGATCAGCAGGCAATCTTCGCCCGGGCCGAGGACCGCTTCACCACCGCGATCGATGCCGGCACTCAGTCGGGGAATGACGACATCGTCAACGCGGCGCTCGTGGGGCGCGCCAGGGTGCGGCTCTTCCAGGGGAACACCACCGGCGCCAGCGACGACGCCGAGCAGGTGCCGGCCAACTTCGAATACGACGCCACCTACGCCTCCGATCAGAGCCGGCGCTACAACCGCGTGTACTCGTCCACGACTCAGTTCGGCCTCTACACCGTCGCTCCCGAGTCTCGCGGTATCAAAACCGAGGGCGTCGTCGATCCGCGTGCTGCCGTGCGCGACGATCCCACGAATGCCGCGGACCCGGATGAGGATATCTGGGGAGTGGTCAAGTACACCGGCAGCGACAGCCCGATTCGCATCGCGAGCTACGACGAGGCGCAGCTCATCGACGCCGAGGCCAAGGGTGGTACCGCTGCGGTCGGCCTCATCAACGATATCCGTGGCCGTTATGGAGTCACAGCGTACTCGGGCCCGACGGATGCGGCGTCGATCAAGGATCTGATCGCGCACGAGCGGCGCGTCACGCTCTTCGCCGAGGGCTTCAGGCAGTATGACATCCAGCGCCTCGAGCTCCCGCAGCTCCCGGCGCCGGGCACCGCGTTCGGGAAGGGTGGCTTCTATGGCACCACCAAGTGCCTCCCGCTCCCGGATATCGAGCGCTTCAACAACCCCAACGTGCCGTAAGGCGCAAGCTCGAGGCTGAACGACGAAAGGGCTCCGATCCACTACGGCGGATCGGAGCCCTTTCGCCATCCCGAGCGGCGCCGCGCGGGCCATCGCGCCCTCCGGTGACGCCAGCGCGGGCTCGTTCGGGCGGATCGGTCGATCGGCTGACCCTTTCCCCGGCCGCGCTATTACGATAGCTTCGCTCGGGTATGGAGATGAGAACAGTTCTCAGATCAGATGCGCTCCCGGTACAGCACGGGCGCACCGCCAGTCGCGTCGCGCTCTGGAGCGCAGCGGTCGTCGTGGTCGCCGGCCTGGTCTGGGCGGCGATCGCGGCGGGCGGCAGCCCGGATCCACTCAGCACGGCGGGTTCCACGGCCGTCCTCGACATCGGAGTGCTGGTATTCCGCGAGGGGCTCGAGTGCATCCTCGTACTCGCGGCGATCACGGCCAGCAGAGTGAGC
>DATCXG010000211.1:0-3157 GCA_036565945.1 Gemmatimonadaceae bacterium | reverse complement strand
CCGGGCCAGCGCCACCTGCGTGAGACCGGCTGCACTCCGGCGCTCGCGGAGCGTGCGGCTCAGGGCCAGGCGCATCTCTACGAGGGCAGTCTCCTCGGGGCTCAGCCCCAGGAACTCCGCAGCCGAACCCACGGCGAAGCCAGCCCGCTCGAGTCGCTTGCGCTTTTTGCTATCCATCATCACCTCACTCTCCTCGGCTCGTCGCATCGTAGAGTCGCAGCCGGCGGCGACAGTCGTCTATCACGCGCGTCGGCGTCCGCGCGGTGGTCTTCTGAAAGACGTCGGCAATCACGATTGCCTCGGCGTCGATCCGGTAGATGAGCCGCCAGGTCTTACCGGTATCCACCACGCGGAGCTCGTGACAGCGCTGGCCGATGCTCGGCATGGGTCGCGAATGCGGCATCCCGAGCATCTCGCCCGCCTGCAGGCGCCTGAGTAGCCAGCCCGCCTCGAGGCGCGCGGTAGCGGAGAAGGGAGGCGTCTTCACCTCGCCGCGCAGCCAGATGAGGGGCTTGTCAGTCGGCGCCATGGAATGGAATGTATGTCAGGAAGGACATACGCACAACCACCGGCATGCTCCGCCGGCGGCATAACGAGTCGTTGCGGCGGACAAGCGCGGAAGGGCTGCGATGTGGGCGCCTGGATAGATTCTCTCGGATCAAGCATCATCTATCGTGGATAGCCGGCGCTTGCCGGTGAACTTTGCGTTGGCTCGCCACATAGTAACGCTTGACGTTAATAACGTTGGTCGTTATTATTCTCCGGTGATCAAGGGCTTCGCCGATCGAGACACGGAGCGTCTCTTCCACCGGGAGCGCGTCCGGCGCTATCCCGCGGCGCTCCTGCGCCCCATGTTGCGGAAGCTGGTTGCTGTCGATGCCGCCGAGGCGCTGGAGGATCTGCGAGTGCCACCCGGCAACCGGCTGGAGAAGCTGAAGGGCGGTCGTGCCGGGCAGCATAGTATCCGGGTCAACGATCAATGGCGCACCTGCTTCCGGTGGGCCGGCGGCAATGCGTATGACGTCGAGATCGTAGATTATCACTGAGGTCACTTATGACATCCCGCAAACTGACGCCGATTCATCCGGGGGAGATCCTCCTGGCGGATTTCCTGGAGCCGCTCGGGCTCTCGCAGTACCGACTGGCGCACGACATCAGCGTGCCGCCACGGCGGATCAACGAGATCGTCCACGGCAAGCGGGGCATCACGGCCGATACTGCGCTCCGCTTGGCACGCTACTTCGGGACCACGGAGCGGTTCTGGCTCAACCTGCAGGCGCGCTTCGATCTGGAGGAGCAGCGCGATCTGCTGGGACAGCGGCTGGAGAAGGAGGTCGTGATCCTCGAGCGGGCGAGCTAACGAGACGCTGAAGCGGACGAGCGCAACTGATGCGGAAGTCATCAGGGTAGCGTGCCTGGCGATCCTCTCGATTTATCGGCACCGTTATGCTGGTGAGCCGGCCGCTCGCCACTTAGCTTCGCGTTACCCAGCAGACGAGCATCAGAGTAGGAACAGCATGGAGGCGGTATGGCCTATGATCGTTACCGCGCCGGTCAGCTCGCCCTGGCACTCATGTACCTGACGCTCCATGACGGCGTCCGTGCATGGAAGGGGTACAGCTGGGAGATTCTGGACCACCTGTTTCAGCAGGGGATGATCACCGATCCGCGCAGCAAGGCGAAGTCCGTCATGCTCATGGAGGAGGGATTAGCGCGCAGCCGTGCGCTCTTTGAGGAGTATCTGGCGTCACCCGCTACCCGTTCGCTCTCCGGTGCTGACATAGAACGGAAGATACCGACTGCTCGGCGCACGAAGCCGACGCCCAGCACGCTGTCGGAGCTGCAGCAGGCGGAGGCAGCACGGCTGCTTGAGCCGTTCTGTCGCCCGTCGCCCGATCCGGCTGTGCGCGCCAAACTGCGCATTAAGTATCGCCTCGACGGTGCGGCCATCGTGCTCTTCGAGAGCCGCCCCCGATTTCTCGAGCCCGACGAGTGGGGAGAAGGACCAGTGGCGAAGTTTCGCCACATCAAGTCACGGCGGACCTGGCAGCTGTTCTGCATGCATCGGGATCTGAAATGGCACCGCTATGAGATCTTGCCAGAGGCGGAGTCGCTCGCGGAACTCGTTGATGAGGTGCGCCGTGACCCGAGCGGCATCTTCTGGGGCTGAAGGGACGGAGCGCGACCGCGCTGTCCAACGTGACGTCGCACCTTACGAGGCACTTGCGGCTGACATGTTCGCGCCTGGCTGGCGTGTCGCGCCGCTGAGCTCCATTGTGGTTGGAGCGTATCCGCCTCGCAGGTGAAGTGGGGCGGTTCGACGACTACCACGCATCCGATCGAGGAAAGTTGTGAACGACGGCGAGACAGTCCTCTGGCAGCGTCTCGATGTGCCTGGACATGAGATCGCGACGGTTGCTCCGCAGTCCGACGGATGGCTCGTGAGCGGAGTCGCGGTCTTTGTGGAAACGGGCAACCCGTGCCGCATCGAATACGAGATCCGATGCGACGTGCGCTGGACAACTCGCCAGTGCTTGCTTCGCGGCTCGATCGGTGCGAGACGCGTGCATCTAGAGATCGAGCGGAGCGTAGTTGGTGAGTGGTCGATCGAAGGTATGGAGATCGCAGCGCTACGCGGCTGCGACGACGTCGATCTCGGGTTTAGCCCGGTGACGAATTTGTTGCCGATTCGACGCCTCGGATTGCCGATTGGGGCGCACGCCCGGGTGAGAGCCGCATGGGTTCGTTTTCCGGAACTCACAGTCGAGGTCCTGGAACAGACGTACGCTCGCGTGGCCAGCGATCGCTATCAATATGAGAGCGCGGGGGGAGCATTTCGCCGTGAACTGGCGGTCGATGCATTTGGCTGTGTGGTCGAGTACCCCGGGCTCTGGCGCGCCGAGGCGATTGCGACGCACGGTGCACCGGTCGCCTGACGAGGCGCTGAACCCGACGAGCGGGCTATGGACTGTGGCCGCTGCATGGCCATCTTGTAATGCTGCTCGTGGGTTAGCTCTGCGTTAGACACCAACACGCATCGACAACGGAGAGGCACAATGGGGAGAGGCTCGAATGGGCAGGCCCAGGTACGGCGTGCCGCCGCGCTCGTTGTGGCAACGACAGTGGCGGTGGGATGCGCGTCGCTCCACACCGGCAG
>DATCXG010000204.1:0-4863 GCA_036565945.1 Gemmatimonadaceae bacterium | reverse complement strand
CTGACTTCATCCCGCCGCACCCGACGCTCGCCACACTCCGCGAGGCGGCTCAACACTGTCGTGGCTGCGACCTCTGGGCCGAGGGAACCCAGACGGTCTTCGGCGAGGGACCGCGGCACGCGGATCTCATGTTCGTGGGCGAGCAGCCAGGCGATCAGGAAGACCGTGTGGGCGAGCCCTTCGTCGGCCCATCGGGGCTTCTGCTCGATGCCGCGCTCGAGGCCGCCCGGGTCGACCGTTCGGCCGTCTACGTCACCAACGCAGTCAAGCACTTCAGATGGGAGCGCGGGGGGAAGAGCAAGCGCCGAATCCACAAGAAGCCCAATGCCATGGAGGTGCGCGCCTGTCGGCCCTGGCTCGAGCAGGAGATCGCTCTGGTGAAGCCGCGCGTCATCATCTGTCTCGGTGCCACGGCCGCGCAGTCGCTGCTTGGCCGGGAGTTCCGTCTCACCAGGCACCGCGGTGAGCCGGTGGAATCCAAGTGGGCCGATGCGGTGTTCGCCACCGTGCATCCATCTGCCGTCCTGCGCACTCCGGACGCATCGCGCGAGCGGGCGCGGCGGGACTTCTTCGCGGACATCCAGCGCGCCGCGTCTTATGTGTGGGGCGGCATGGGAAAGCCGACCAGTTGATGGAACTCGCCGCGGTGGCACAGTGGCTCATCGGGTGATCTCGGCGCAGTTCATTAGCACACGACTTGCCCTTCACAGCTGGACCGTTCTCCGGGGGGGAGCCAATGCCAGGACGCACGTGGACGCTCGTGCTTGCGGTGCCATTGATAGTGGCCGGATGCGGCATCTCCACGCAGCAGGAAGTGCAGATGGGTCAGCAGTACGCGGCGCAGGTGGATTCCCAGCTACCCATCCTCCATGACGCCGCCATCGACCGCTACATCAATGTGCTCGGCGACTCGATCGCCCATGTGACGAGCAGAGCGGATCTCGACTGGCACTTCTCGGTGGTGAACACTGACGTGGTGAACGCCTTCGCGCTTCCCGGCGGCTTCATCTACGTGAACCGGGGCCTGATAGAGCGCACCGAGAGGTTGGACGAACTGGCTGGCGTGATGGCGCACGAGATCGGGCATGTGGTGAAGCGTCACTCGGTGAAGCAGATGGAGCAGATGCAGGGCGCCAACATAGGGCTCGCGCTCACGTGCACCCTCACCCATGTCTGCGAGGGCGGCACGGCCCAGGCGGCAATCAATGTTGGCGGGAACCTGGTGTTCGCCAAGTTCAGTCGAGAGGACGAAGCCGAGGCCGATGAGGAGGGTTTCCACTACCTGGTGAAGGCCGGGATCAGCCCCGAGGGGATGGTCTCGTTCTTCCAGAAGCTGCTGAACGAAGAGGGCGGCGCGTCGCCAGGGATAATGGCGTGGTTCTCAGACCATCCGCTCACGCAGGACAGGATCAGCGACATCCAGGGCATGATCAATCAGGTGCCGCCCGGCATACTCGGCTCACTGACCGACGACTCGCCGGCGTACAGAGACTTCAAGGCCACCGTGATGGCGCTTCCGCCGGCACCGCCGCCACCCGAGCAGCCTTCGCCCAAGCAGTAGTAGCGCGCACCGTGAGGGAAGAAGCGCCTGTCATGGACGGGCGCGAGCACCGAGGTTGAACCGGGAGTGCCGTGAGCGCGGGCGAGTGCGAATCTCGCCGGTAGCGCTCATGCCGCTCACTCGATGCGCAGTATGTAGAGCCGTGCCCCGGTGTACGTGGCTGCCCCGCCAGCGGAGTCGAGCTGTCCGATGATGGTTCGGCTTCCTGACGATGTGGTCAGTTGGAAGTAGGATCCGCCGGCCGACGGCGCGGTACCATTCAGCGACTGGTCTTGCGCGAGTGACGTGACGACGAGCGGGAAGCCGTCTCCCTGGTTCACCGCGGTTTCCACGTTTCGGATGTTCCAGCTTATGTACGTATAGCGGTCGTTGATTCCTGTGATGCCGTTGTTGTCGGCGAAGTTGGCCACCATCCAGCCGGCCATGAGGGAGTCGAACGCAACACCAGCGCGCGCCGTCAAATTCCTCACGCCACTCTCCGGACCTGCCACGAGCGCGCGGGTGAAGGCGGCCACGTTGCCCTTCGCGTACTGATCGGCGCTCCAACGCAGGAGCGCCCAGGATGCGCCGCGAACCGCCAGCGAAGTGTCGGCATGCTCGCTGGTTGCACCGATGTCCCCCGGCGCGCGCAGCCAGTTGCGAAAGCGTACCAGGTTCTGACCGAAGAAGGCGTTGAAGTCTTTTAGGCCGTTCAACTGGTCGGCCACGTCGGCGATGGCCAGCTCCTGAGTGTCGTTGAATCCGCGCACCTTGCGTCCCACCAGCTCCTCGGCGAAGTGCGAGAGCCCCTCGTTGAGCCAGGTGGTTTCGTCAGGCACGTCGTTCCGGATGCGCACACTGAGGTTGATCATGTGCTGGAATTCGTGCGCGATCGTGCCGCGAGTGTTCTCCCGCACCGACGCGGCTTCGCGCTTGTCGCTGAACTTGGCGTCGGGGTCGGGTACGATGAGGTAGAATATTTCGGCACCATTGCTCTGCTTGCACTGGCTCACCGGGAAGAGGTCGCCGCCGAAGAAGAATCCTTCGGTGACGGAACCCGATCCGCGCTCGGTGATGGCGTTCACGATCGGCGTGTACAGCAAGACCACGTGGCCGTTGTTGTCGATGTCGAGTGGGCTCCCGAAGTGCACGGTGTCGGCAGTGTAGATGACCTTATCGAACTCGTCGGCGATGGCGGTGAAGTCTGCTGACGAGAAACCTCCGGCGGGCGAGTTGACGTCCTGGACCAGGATGCCGTGCTGGCCCACGGCCTTCACCACGGCGCGAACCTGGGTGAAATCTTCGCAGGCGTTATCGGATTTGGCGTCGGGCACTTTGTACGAGAGCGTGTCGCCTGTGGTCGGCGTGGACTGGGCGCTCACCTGCCCCAACACACCGGTGGATCGCTGCAGCTGGGCGGCGCCGCGCAGGCTGCGCCTATCTCCCAGTCGCAGAACGCGCCGTTCCATGGCCCTAAGGCGTGCCTCGGCGCTCACGCTCGCTCCAGCTTCGAGTTGAGCCATCGCGGAGCTCAGCTCCGGCCCCGCTCCTCTCTGGGTCAGAGCACCCGAGCGCTGCCCGGTGACATTGGCGAACGTGATGGAAACCGAGGAGTCGGCGAGCACGAAGTCCGGTTTGTTGTCGGGCGCGGTGTCGGCATTGGCGGCTACCACGAGGAATTTCCCGACCCCACCGTCCGCCGCTGCCAGCTCCGCGCAGCCGATCGCCGCCCGGTCGCTCAGCACGGCCACGCCACCCACGGGTAGCGAAACGACCACCGGCGTGGCGCCCCCTCCGCACGGATTCAGTCCTCCTCCGGGCGGTGGTGGGCCGACGGGTTCCTGCCCGGCGCAGGCACAGAGGACCAGCGCAGCGAACAGTGAGGTTGTCCGGATTGGGTTCATAGGCGGGGCGCGCACGATGCAGGGAGCATGCTAGAGGGCTCTGGAGGACACACCGAATCACGTCATGGTAGTGAGTCTCCCCTAGCCCTCGTGTGAGCGGGCTTGGAGCGGGCCTTAAGTTTACCCCATGAACCGCAAAGCTGTTAGTCATCTCAGGCGAGCCGATCCTGTGCTGGCGGGGGTGATCGAGCGTGTGGGTCCCTGCCGATTCCGTGTCGAGAATGCCGGATCGCACTTCGATGCGATGGTGAGGGCCATTGTCTACCAGCAACTCTCCGGTGGCGCAGCCTCCACGATCCATGCGCGGCTGCTCGCTCTATTTGGAGGAGCCACGCCTGAGCCGGCATTGCTCCTCGCCACGGCTGACGAGGTCCTGCGGGGCGTCGGGCTCTCGCGCCAGAAGATCGCTTACATGAAGGACCTCGCCTCGCGCGTGGGGAGCGGTGACGTGCCGCTGCACTCGCTGGACGAGCTGGAGGACCAGGCGATAATCGATACCCTCACTCGCGTGAAGGGTGTGGGAGTCTGGACTGCGCAGATGTTCCTGATGTTTCGCTTGGGGCGTCCGAACGTGCTCCCCGATCTCGACCTGGGCGTACGCAAGGCTATTCAGCGCGCCTATCGCACTCGCGGCCTTCCATCTTCCGAACGGGTCCGCAAGATCGGCAGGCCCTGGGCGCCGTACTGCACGATCGCTAGCTGGTATCTGTGGCGGAGTCTGGACCTGGAGCAGGCCAAGGCAGTGCCTCGTCAGTCGTCTCCCATGCCCCGCAAGCCCCGCGCATCGTGACGCCGAAGAATCCCGCACGGAAATCCCGGCCGCGATCTCCGGCTGGTGCCCAGCGACTCTCCATGTTCGCGGTCTGTGCCACCGGAGTAGAGGATCTCATGGTTGCCGAGCTGCGCTCCCTGGGGATAGCCGTTGGCGGCACACCGGGCAATCAAACCATCGTGCCGGGCGTGGAACCGGGCGGTGTGGCATTCAGCGGATCGCTCGAATCGCTCTATAGTGCCAACCTGCACCTGCGGACTGCGAGCCGCGTGTTGGTGAGGGTGGGCGAGTTCCGCGCGCGCGCGCTGGGAGAGCTCGAGCGACGGGCGAAGGAGCAGCCGTGGGAGCGCTTCATCCAACCGGGGCGTGAAGTGCGCCTTCGCGTCACGTGCCGGAAGTCGCGTCTCTATCACAGCGGCGCGGTGGCTGCTCGAGTGGCAAACGCGATCCAGGCAAGGGTGGGCGGTGCGGCAGCGATTGCCCCCGCAAGCGGTGACGATGAGGGCGACGACCACGATGACGCGCAGTTGATAGTCGTGCGCATGCTGCACGACCAGTGCACGCTGAGCGTCGATGCATCGGGTGCGTTGCTCCACCGGCGCGGCTACCGCCTGGCCACAGCCAAGGCGCCGCTGCGCGAGACGCTT
>DATCXG010000186.1:0-5344 GCA_036565945.1 Gemmatimonadaceae bacterium | reverse complement strand
GAGCGTGAAGCTCTTGACTAGAGGTGCGTTACTTCTGCTTCACACCGGACTTCGACTGCGAAGCGGGGCTCTTCGCCGCTGGCTGCTTCGAATCCGCTGCCGGCTGCGTCCCCGACTCGCTCTGGTGCGAAGCGCCAGCCTTCGCTGATCCCTCACCGTTGGCCGACGCGCTCGCGCCGTTGTCCACGTTCACCTCGGCGGTCGCGCCAGCCCGCACGTTCGCATCGAAGGTTGCCTGCTGCTCCGAAGTCAGAGTGCTACGCACCTTGGCGCGGTATTCCGCGGCGCGCTCCCGCATCGCTCGAGCACGTGCCTGCGCCTGAACCCGCGCACGCTGCTGGGCCTCGGCCGACGCCGTGGTCGTAGCTTCGCCCTGAGCTTCCGCCCCCGCCTGGATCTCCTGCGCGTAGCTTCTGGCGTACGCATCCACGCGCGCCTGCTGCTGCGCCGCGAGCGAGATGTTGGCGAGGAGCGCCGCCGTCCCCACGTCGACCGATTGACGAACCTGTGCGATCGATACGACCATCGGCTGCGCACCGACGCTCGCCGCGCCGTTCGCCGCAGCACCGACAGATCCACTCCCCGCGGCGTTCGCGGTCGAGTGCGTGGTACCCTTGGCGGCGCTACTGACGGCGGCGCCGGTAGCGCCCTGAACCTGGCCCGTCACGCGAGGCATGATCGTGGTCACGCCAGCTCCAGTCTTTACAGTGCCGCCCACTATGCCCGCTACCTGTGCCTCAGCCGGCGTGGCGAGAGCAGTGAACAGCGCGGCCGTCGTGGCCATGGTGATGTAGCGAATAGTCTTTGTCATGGTTGTGTCTCCGTGGTGTGGTTGAAGGATCTGGTTAGAAGTCAGCGTACGTCGTGATCAACAGCCGCCAATGAGCCGGCACGTTGTGTCGCCAATAGACGGAAGGCCGCCGCTGGCCGGGCGGGTCACCCCGCCAGCACTCCGGGAGCTCGGCGAGGTGGCGCCAACAGGAGAGAGCCCCGCGAACGCGGTACCGATACCGAGCGCGAACGACCACCGTGGCCCGGGCCCCTGCACCGTGCGACCCGCGCTCAGTCCCAGCACGACGGGACCCACGAGAGTGTGCACGAGGGCGGCGTTGATCGCCCGCGCGGGTTCGTACGCTGGTGGCGCGTCGCCACGCAGCTCCTGGGCGTAGCCGACGCTCAGATTCGTGTGCGAGCTGGCGAGGAGCACCACGTCACCAAACAGTGACGTCGTGGGGATGCCGTTCGGGACCGAATCGCCCACCCGCAGGAGTCGCGAGGCACCAGCGCGAATAGCGAGCGCCCCGAGCGGCGAGATGGCGAGCGCTCCCTGAGCGCTCAGGAGCGACTGTCCGCGACCGAGGCCCTGGCTCGCGTTGCCCGTGGGCAGCGACGCCACGCCCGCAACGCCGATCGTCGGGCGCCATGGCGCGGTGAAGGTGTGTACCACGCCGGCAAATACCGGGAGGTCTGTGAGTCCGGATCGCGCGTCGCTCCCATCGACGCCAGTGACGCGCAGGAACGTGGGACTGGCACCGAGGGTCAGCCACGGTGTTGGCGTGAGCTGGACGATCGCGCCGAGCGCCTGCTCCTGATGGCCGTCCTGCCATCCGAAGGCAGCCGCCGTGACGCCATAGGAAGCGATGCCCGACTGCGCCAGCGCGCCGGGTGTCGGGGCGACGATGAGCGCCGCGGCAGCGGCCATAGCGAGTGAAAGCTTACGAGCATTGAGCATGCGGACTCTCCGTGGTACGTGTAGAACAGGACCGATCGCCGGATCGGCTGCTCTCGGTAAAGGCAAGCCGCGCACCCGGCGGAGAAGCCAGGGTGCCAGTTGTAACCGCCTGTGGTATCAGGACTTGCAAAGCGCGGCGAGAATCGCGCTGGTCGGAGTCGTGCCGTCGTGGCGCAGTGCCTGTACCGTTTCGGTACAGCTCGCATCCAGTCACGTCAGCGTACTACCAACAGTCGGTTCGTCGCGGAGGGACGGCAGGGGCCGATGCGCACCCACGGCCGTATATTGCCCTGTTCTGCCGGGAGCTCTCGGCGCCTCTTACGATGCGCGGCTCCTCGATTCTGGTCATCACTCGCGCAGCGCGTCGGCGCGCGACTGGATCACTCGGATCAGCATCACCCAATGGAGAGCATCACCATGACAACACCATCCCGTCTCCATCGCATCACAACGGCCATGCTGGCGGTGGCGGCCATGTCACTCACGGTCGGCTCACTCGACGCGCAACGCGAACGCGACGACTCGGCGGCGGCCAGTCCCATGCGGCAGGCAGCGCGGCTGGACAGTCAGGGCGCCACGTCGCAGGCTCGCGTGATCTTCCAGGGGCTCATCGACTCGGCTGCCGATCCTGCTGCGAAGGCCGCGGCGCAACGCGCCATGGCGATGTCGTACGCCTTCGCCGGCGACTGCGCCAATACGGTGAAGTACGAAACGATGGTCATCGCCTACTGGGCCACGCGCGAGGAGGCCGAACCGCAGAACGCCTTCTACCAGCAGGGTGAGATGGCGAACGAGGCAGCGCGCGTGTGCATCGACGTCGGCGATCTCGACACCGCCGAGGAGTGGTACCGCAAAGGCTACGAGCTGGGAGTGAAGGAGCCCGAGCCCAGGGAGCATCCCAGGAGCATCTGGGACTATCGCCTCGCCCACGCCCTCGGCCGGTTGGCCGCGCGCCGGGGAGACGCCGCCGAGGCCAAGCGACAGATCGCCAACGCGCGGCAATTTCTCGACGCCGATTCCGCCATGGCGGCACAACAGGAGCGGTTCTTCCCGTACCTGGTGGGCTACGTAGCGCTCTACACCAACGACCTGCCGACCGCCGAAGCGCAACTGAAGAAGGCCATAGCGACGCGGCGCAACGAGAGAGATCCGTTCATGCACGCTCTGCTGGCCATGACCTACGAGCGCATGGGGCGGCAGGACGAGGCGAAGGCGCTGTACGAGAAAGCGTACGCGATGGCTACCGCGCACAACCCGCCGGCAGCGTTCGTGCGGCCCTTCACGCGGAAGAAACTGGGGCTGCCAGCCTCCAACTGAGCGGCTCTCTCGAGCCGCTCTCTGCGCGAGATCCATCCGACTGGCGGCCCGCAGCGCTTCGGTTTATATTCGGGTTTCACTCCAACCCCGGGGGCACATATGCCCAACCCACAAGGCAGCTTCGTCTGGCACGAGCTGATGACGCCGAACCCAGATGCCGCCGTAGGCTTCTACTCCACCGTCCTCGGCTGGGGCACGCAGATCTGGCAAGGACCAGAGCCCTATACCATGTTCGCCAACGGTGACGTCACCCTCGGCGGCATCTGGCCCCTCGACGCCGATCAGCAGGCGGAGGGTGCCACGCCGCAGTGGATGCCCTACGTCGGCGTGCGCGACGTCGACGCCACCGCTGCCGAGGCTGCGCGGCTCGGTGCGACCGTACTCAAGCAGCCACAGGACATCCCAGACACCGGGCGGTTCGCGGTCCTGCACGATCCGCAGGGCGCGATCTTCGCCATCTTCGCACCGCAGAACCACGCGGGTGCACAAGAAGCTGCACAAGAGGATGCCGCGCCGCAGCAAGGCGAGTTCTCCTGGCACGAGCTGACGACCACTGACCACTCCGCGGCGTTCGACTTCTACAGCCGCATCTTCGGCTGGGAGAAGACCGAGTCGTTCGACATGGGGCCCATGGGGGTCTACCAGATGTACGGACAGGCTGGGAGCACATACGGCGGCATGTTCAACAAGACACCTGAGATGCCCGTGTCGCCCAACTGGCTCTGCTACGTGCGTGTGGACGATGTGAAGCGCGCGGCGGAGGCAGTCAAACGAGGCGGTGGGACGGTGACCAACGGGCCCATGGAGGTCCCCGGTGGTAGCTGGATCGCGCAGTGCGTCGACCCGCAGGGCGCCCCGTTCGCCGTGCACCAGTTGAAGAAGTAGACGACGCCAGAAGGAGGAGGGTGCGCCTGGCGAGCCGGTGAAGCTCGCTGGCGCACCCATGCCTCATAGCCCTGCCATGTCGTTCACTGCCCCATCATCGGGCATGATCACCTACAAAAGGTTCCCAGCATCCGGTGCGCGCCTACGCCGCATTGGAGGCGTGAGCTCCGCAACTCTGGTTCGTGGCGGCCGGCGGGCGTAGAATCTCTGCATGGCCTCCATCCACCTCCAGCACGGCGAGGGCACCCAACACCGGCTGCTCCACCCCAAGCGACACCCGCCAGCAGGGTCGCGCCCCGGCACTCTCGTGCCATCGCCCGATTCGCCGCCGCCGATCGTCCGGCTGATCCACTACGATTCCGACCACGTCGACGAATGCGCGGTCTCCGACATCGGCGAGCTTCGCGCCGTCCTGGCGACGGAGGGCGTCGCGTGGATCGATGTCCAGGGATTCGGCGACGAGGCGCTGCTCCACGAGCTCCGCGAGATCTTTCAGCTCCATCCCCTGGCGCTCGAAGATGCGGTCAACGTTCCCCAGCGTCCGAAGTCGGAGATCTTCGAGCGATTCCATCTGTACATCACACGCATGGTCCGCTTGGGCGACCATCGGGAGTTCCACGCCGAGCAGGTGAGCATCTTCTTCGGCCAGAACTTCGTGCTGACGCTTCAGGAGCAGTACGGCGACGTCTTCGATCCAATTCGCCGGCGGATCCGACAGGACGAAGGGACGATCCGGCACCATGGTCCGGATTACCTGGCGTACGCACTGATCGACGCGGTGCTCGACGGCTACTACCCCGTGATCGAGATGATCGGCGACCGGCTGCACGATCTGGAGGAGGAGATCCTGGAGCGGCCCACTCCCGCGGGAATGCGGAGGATCCACCGGATCCGCCGCGATCTGCTGATCCTGCGGCGAGCCATCTGGCCGCAGCGTGAGGCTGTCAACGCCCTGATCCGCGAGGACAGCACTCTCGTGAGTGCCACCGTCCGGCAGTATCTCCGTGACTGCTACGACCACGCAGTGCAGATCACCGATGTCGTGGAGACCTACCGCGAGCTGGCAGCCAGCCTGATGGACATCTACCTCTCGAGCATGAGCCAGCGCACCAACGAGGTCATGAAGGTGCTCACGATCATGGCGAGCATCTTCATCCCGCTGACGTTCCTCGAGGGGATCTACGGAATGAACTTCGACAACATCCCCGAGCTCCACATGAAATGGGCCTATCCCATACTACTCGGAATAATGGTTTTGCTGGGAGCTGGCATGGTCTGGTACTTCCGGCGGAAGGGATGGATCGGGAGTGACAGGTCGCCCACGGCCCGCGGCAGATGAGCGCGACACTCCCGAATCACCGCGGCGCGCGCACCACCACAATGTGCTGCGCCTCCCAGTCGATCAGCGGC
>DATCXG010000183.1:0-10634 GCA_036565945.1 Gemmatimonadaceae bacterium | reverse complement strand
CGAGCACCTCGTCCAGGCGGTCCATGGCACTCTCCTCGGTAGTGCCGCAGACGCTGATGCACGCCAGTATCGGAGTGTGGCTCTCCGCCAGATCACGCACCGTGCACCAGAGAGCATCGGGGTCCATCCGATAGTGGTCGTTGACGGCAATGAAGACGAGCTGGTTGGACCCTATCCCGAGAGCGCGCACGATCTTCTCCCACGAGTAGTGCGCCGTCGCGGACACCAGGACAACGCCCGCCGGGAGCGCGTCTCCGTACGCGCGTGTCAGGCGACGGGCGTAGTCCTGGTAGCCGACAGTGGAGAGCGAGTGCGCGCTCAGTGCGCGCTGCACGTCGGCGCGAGGCGCGATGGTCCAGAGGCGCTCCCACATATCGAGCACCGCATCGTTCCGCACGTTCACGAGCTCCCAGAGCGAGAGTCGATCGAGCGGCACGAGCACTCCATCCGGGCGCTCCACCTCCAGAGCAGCGCCCAACGCGTCGGCCGCGCCGGCGGCCGCCAACGGAAGGTAGAGCACATTGCGCGCGATCCAGAGGGCTTCGAAGTTCGCCACCGTCCCACCCGACGTCAGGTGGCCCCATGACGTGGCGGGATCGTACCCGATCATCCGCGCGAGCTGGGCCGCCACCTCGAGCTCCAACCGTGTGGTGACCGGTGATGCCTCGATCGCCACGTTGTTGGGATTGTACAACATGGCCGCAAAGTAGCCGATCTGCGATGCGATCGTCTGCTCGAAGCTCATGTGTCCCTTGTACCGTCCGCTGAAGAACGGCACGCCTTGCTTGAGCTCCGCCAGCAGCCCCATGAGCTCCTGGGTCAACGTCGCGACGGCACTCTCGTAGCCCTCGCTCCGCTTGTCAGTCTCGCGGATGGTGAAGCCGTCTTCGGGATGGTAGTTGCGTCTCCAGAAGACGTGGTCGCGCAACGCCTCGGTGACGAGCCGCTCGAACAGATCGGCGTTCTCGCCGCGCGGCCCAAGGAACCAGGCCGCCAGAGAGTGATGCTTGATATTGGGCATGGACGGGGGGGAACTACGGGAGGCAGGGGGCAGGGTTCAGGAGGTAAGGGAACTGAAAGGGTTCAGGACCTGCCTCGAGGTTGAGAGCTCTGCCCCCGAGGTAGTTCCTGAACCCTGAACCCTGCCCCCTGAGCCCCGTAGTTCTCACAGAGAGTAGTTCGGAGCTTCGCGCGTGATGGTCACGTCGTGGGGGTGCGACTCGCGCAGGCCGGCGGTGGTGATCCGCACGAACTCGGTGCGGGTGCGCAGCTCGGGGATGTCCGCGCAGCCTACGTAGCCCATGCCACTGCGAAGACCGCCCAGCATCTGGTAGAGGACGTCGCCCACGGGTCCCTTGTATGGAACTCGCCCCTCGATTCCCTCGGGAACCAGCTTCCTGGGAGACAACTCCCCTTCCTGGAAGTAGCGGTCGGCACTGCCGTCCTGCATGGCCGAGAGACTGCCCATACCGCGGATCATCTTGAAGCGCCGCCCCTCGAGGAGGAACGACTCGCCGGGGCTCTCCTCCGTACCAGCGAGCATCGAGCCCATCATGACGCTCGAGGCACCAGCTGCCAGCGCCTTGACCGCGTCACCCGAGTACTTGATGCCGCCGTCGGCGATGACCGGAATGTCACCGGCACCCTCCACGGCATCGAAGATCGCCGTGAGCTGAGGAACACCTACGCCGGTGACCACGCGCGTCGTACAGATGGAGCCGGGCCCCACTCCAACTTTCACGGCGTTCACTCCGCGCTCCACCAGTGCCGCCGCGCCGGAGCGCGTGGCGACGTTACCAGCAACTATCTGCGTATCGGGGAATCGCTCCCTCACCTTCGAGGTTGCCCTGAGTACCCCCTCGCTATGACCGTGCGCAGTGTCGACCACGAGTGCGTCCACGCCAGCCGCGATCAGCGCGGCGGCACGGTCGAGAAAGTCGCCTGCCGCTCCCACGGCGGCGGCCACGCGCAGCCGCCCGTGCTCGTCCTTGTTGGCGTCGGGATACTGCCGCCGCTTGTGGATGTCCTTGACGGTGATCAGCCCGCGAAGAATTCCACCGTTATCTACCACGGGCAGCTTCTCTATCCGGTGGCGGCCAAGGATACGCTCCGCCTCGTCCAGAGTCGTGCCCACCGCGGCCGTCACCAGCCCCTTCCGGGTCATCACCTGGTCCAGCGGCCGGTCGAGCTCTCGCTCGAACTGCAGGTCGCGATTCGTGATGATTCCCACCAACCGTCCATCTCTATCGACGATCGGCACGCCCGAGATCTTGAAGCGCATCATCAGCGCATTTGCTTCGCGCAGGGTAGCGTCGGGCGCCAGGGTGATCGGGTTGAGTATCATCCCGCTCTCGGAGCGCTTCACTCTGTCCACCTCGGCGGCCTGACGGTCGATGGACATATTCTTGTGAATGACGCCTATCCCGCCGGCGCGCGCGAGTGCGATCGCCATCTCCGACTCGGTCACCGTGTCCATGGCAGCCGACACGAAGGGCACGTTGAGAGTTATACCTGATGTGAAGCGCGAGCTCGTGCGGACGTCCTTGGGGTGCGTCGCGGAACGGTTCGGTGTGAGGAGAACGTCATCAAATGTCAAAGCACTCTCGGCGCGCACACGCGAGGCCCCATTAGCCCGCGGCTCACCGATGCGCAAAGGCCCGCCATCCACTGGTGTGGAAGCGGCGGGCCCGGACTGTGTTCGTGTTCTGGTAGCCATAGCCAAAGCTAGACCGGACGCCCTCGAGGAGCAAGGGAGGAACTACGGGGGGCAGGGTTCAGGAACTACAGGGATCAGGAAGCAGGGATCAGGGATCAGGAACTGCCTCGGGGTAGAGAGTTCGACTCAAAGGCTCTTTCTGATCCCTGATCCCTGCTTCCTGATCCCTCTCAGTTACGGTCCCTGCTTCCTGATCCCTCCGCAGTTCTATCTCCTCCTCAGTCGGCGCCTGATTCCCCGGGGGAGGAAAACCGATGCGGCTAGCAGCACAGCGCGGAGGCGGCCCGGCGTGAGGTCCCGGACGTCACCGGCCCAGTGGTCAACCACCACAACCAGGCCTGCATGGGAGATCAGACGTTGAAGCGAGAGCACCAGCAGGTAGATGTCGTCCACCTGGCCCAGAAATGGAATGAAGTCGGGCACCAGGTCGAGCGGCATGACGATATAGGCGACCGCGCCGGCCACCAGCAGCTTGTCGATGCGTGAGACACGACCGTCGGTGATGAGACCAGCGAGCAGCCGTAGATACGCGGGGATCTGACGAATGGTGCCCACGACGGTGCGCTTGTGGGCTGCGCGCGTGACGCGGGCTGGTCCAGCGACGCGATTCGCGCGATGCGGCGCTCGCGGACGCGGTGGATCTTCGGCGTGACCAGACATGCTCACTGATGCTCGGGCGGAGTGGTCGGCGGCGGAGACTGATCTACCACTGGAGACGACGGCGAACCGTTCGCAGCCGGCCGTGCCGCCGGAGGCGAATGAGGCGGCGTGGACTGAGGTTGGGAGGTCGTCCGCGATGCTGCTCCCATGACGTCGCTCGCCACCGACTTGCCCGCGGCCGCAACCCCGCTGAGAACGCCCATCGCCTTGTTCAACAACCCCATCGTCTCGGCGATCGTCGTGGCCGAGACCCGCCCCGCCCTCAGACTGTCTTCCACGCCCTCGGTGAAGCGCTGGAAGACGTTGGGCGACTGCGCCGTCTTCTCGGCGTATCTCGACTCCAGGAACTCCACGTAGTCGAGTGCCTGGTAGCCGCGTTCATCCGAAAGTGTTTCGAGCTTCCGGAGAATCCGATCTCGTAATGCCTCGTTCATCTCGCCATCCTCGGTAAGACATCGTCAGCCACGCCAGCGCACTCGACTGCCGCGCACGTCGATGTGTACATAAGGCTGGCGATATCGCGAGCTCGTGTACACCCCCACGCCGCCGATGAGATCGGGAAACTCGGCTTCCACGGAATCCACCGCGGCAGCCACCAGGCGGGCGTCCCGAGCGGTAAGCCGACCGTCGCCGTTTGCATCGATCGCGACGTCCAGGGCATCGCCGTACTGATGCCGACTGTCACTGGCCGCGCGCGGCACTCGACGGTTGTGAGCTGGGGTGCGATAGCCGGAGTGAATGCTGACCCGCAGATCCACGTTGGAGTCCCGGAGCTTACTCGAAACCCTCTCGACCACGAGCTCCAGCTTGTCCACCACCCGCGGATTCACGGCGATGAAGCGCGGCCAGCTCTTCTGTCCGTCGCGCGAGAGGAGATCGCCCAGCACGAGATGCTCGCTCATCGGAAGCTCCACCTCGTTCTCCGTGACCTTCACGAACCCCAACGGCCTGTAGTGCTCGTCACCGCCGCGGCGCTCGGCAACGTATGTACCGATGCGGTAACCATCCAGGACCGGACCCTTCTTGTGATCGAATGGCACGAGCACGGCCAGCGTGATGCCATCCACCACACGCCGCAAACCGTCGGCCACCAGGGCCAGTCTGTAGAGGCCGGGTTCGCGCGGCGCCACCAGCGAATCACCGGAGAGGGAGCGAAGCGAATCGATGGACACCGAATCGCCCACGAGTTCCCACGTATATGCCAGACTCGCGCTGGGCTGTCCCGACACATTCACACTTACGGGGTGAGCTACCCGCGCTCCGGGAAGCGCGAATTCCATGTGTACTGCGCCGCTTCGACCGACAGAAATGGGCACCAGGTGGGTGGCAGGGAGCACATCGCCGAAAGCGCTATCGGGAGCAAATGGCTGGCGCTCGAAGCTGTGGGGCGGCTGATAAGCGGAGATGAAGGCGAGCGCCGAGCCCAATGCCAGGCAGAACGTGGCTCCTCGCGCCACTCGATGTCCGCGTCCCCTCCGCGGTGTACAGCCACTGACTTCAGATGACTCCTGCCTCTCCGTGCCCTCGGACGCCGAGCTCTTCCCCATCACCTGGATCCCGCTCTGGCGCGCGTTCTACACTGTTTCACGGCCGTCTCCTTGGAAGTCACCTGCGACTTACTCATCCAACCCGGGCGCACCGGCCCGCGGTGCTGCGTATTGTGTGCCGCCTTGTTCGTCCGAGCATGAGACACGCCCTCCCGGCCGTCACCTGGCACGCCGCATCCGATATGTCGCCTCGCAACCTAAGCCGCGATTGGAACGCCATGGAACGGGCAGCGCCCTCGTGTGCACGCTCTGACTGACTGCCCGGTCAATAAATGTAAACTGGCGTTCCCACCTGAACGGTGCTGTACAGGTAGTCGATGTCCTCGTTTCGCAGACGGATGCAACCGTGGCTCACCGCTTTGCCAATCGAGGCGGGGACGTCGGTGCCGTGCAGTGCGTATCCGTCTCCCAGGTTCAGACGATGGGTACCCAGCACCCCTATGTACTTCCGCTGATTGGTGCCGAACGGCGGTATGATCACGTTGCCACCAGCAATTATCTCCTTCCCCTCCTTCCCGGATCCGTACGGAACCTCCTCACCGCTAGGGAACCGCTTGACCACATCGTTCCGGCTCACCGTCACGACCGCACCATCGGGGGTGGTGACATCTTTCCCGCGTGTGAGCTTGACGATGCCCAGCCCCTTCCTGCGCGCCAACTCCAGATAGTGCCAGTCGGGCGGGACCCATACCGGATCGGCCTCCTTGCTCTGCACCACGAGCCGGCCGCGGGGCGTGTCGAACTTGTACTCGCTGCGCCCGCCATGTTTCACGAGAGTCTTCCCGCTGCCCACCGCCACGCGCGTGGTGTAGAGGGTTTCGTCACCTTCCTTGTACCAGAGCCTGCGGTCGGCGATGCTGACGACGATGTAGGACTGGTCCGAGGCTGGCTCCGGGCTGGCTGCCAGCGCCAGCTGCAGCGAGTCGTTCACAACCCCGGCCTCGCGATTCAGTCTATCGAGGAGATCCCAGTTCTGGTTGAAGACGATGCGGTTGATGTCACGGCGAAATCTTATCTGAGCCGTGGAATACGTCAGCCACGCACTCCCCGCGAGCACCAGCACCACGACGCCCGTGAGGATGAGTGCATATCTGGGACTGTCGCGGAACGGGGAGAATGCCATCAGACTCGCACAGCCTTGTGAACGGGAGACGGGACACGAGATTGCAGACGATTGCCAGCTACCCGGAGATCGCGAGCGCGCGAACGGTTCCGGCGCCGCGACTCAGTAGAGGTACACCGCCGCCCCGCTGGCCAGATTGGGTACTATGGCCTGGAGGTCCCCGGCACTCGCGCGGAAACTACCGGGAAGTATGTACGACGAGTCGTTGAGCGGCCCCGCCGTGGGGAGCGAGTAGATCACAGTCCCCCCATCGAGCACGATCGCTCGGGGGCCGAGTGCTTGTCGCAGCGTCTTGTTGTTTGGCGGCATCAGGCCACGGTCGCGATAGACCCAGTCGGGGATGTCCCACGCGTCCTCCGCTCCAAGAATCGCCTGCACCGAGCGAGTGCCACGCGGTACTGCCAACCGCACGGTGTCGGGGGCGATGCCGATGCGCCGCTCGGGCCCCACTTCTACAGGGATCGCGCGCAGCACCGCGCCGCCACGTTCGAGGTACATCATGGCGCTGTCCACCGACACCGCCAGATGGACTTCCTTGTCGCCTTTCGCCTGGCGACGCAGCAGTTGCATCATCATCTCCAGACGCTTCTCGTGCGAGCCGAGGATCGCGTCGGTGCGCTGCCGCTCGACGTCGCTCATCCCCGAGCGCAGTCGCGCGATCTCGCTCTGGTACCTCACCCGCCGCTGCAGCACCCAGCCATCGAAGAGGAGGAGGAGTGCGATGACGACCAGCAACGACCATACAAAGCGCGGGTAGCGTCGGAGGAATTCCCTTGGACTCATCTGTCCTTCAGTAAGTTCACTGCTCGGCTATGCTCAATACATCGAGTAGCGGTACCCCGGAAGGCTCACTTCGGCCCACCCTCACCCGTGCGGTAACAGTGACCATGGCCAGCGGCTTGACGCGGCGCGCCTGCTCCAGCAGCGAACGCGGAACGGCGAGATAGAGGAGCGAGTGCTCCGCCCCGGGACCACGGGCCAGGAGGTAGGGCTCCTCGGGCGCGAAGTCATGACGCAGGGGGTCGGCGGTCTGGAGCGCTATCTTCTGAACCTTCCAGCGCACCGTCTGCCCCCGGTACCGGTCCGGCTCGGCCCGCAGGTCAGCAGCACTGAGCTCCGTGAGCGCTGAACCGGCCATCGGAGCCACGTCGGCATCGCGCACCCACCCTTCCACGCGAACACGAACCCAGCCGCGCTCATGCGCCAGCGTCGTCAGTTGGGTATTGGAGTCGAGTATCGCCAGCGCGCCCCCGTCGGGCGCCCGTCGTAATTCCGTGCGCCGCCCCGCCACCAGCATGGCGGTGGCGGCCCCCCCTCCGGCGCCCAGCGTGCTGGAGTCCGCCGGCTCCGCTACTTCGCCGAGCGATGTCGCGGCCGGCTCACCAACGGACGGCGATTCCGCTCTGGCTACCGTGGTGCCTCGCGCCGCGGTAGTGGACCTGGCCGGCTCCGCAAGGGCGGACGACCTCACCCACGCGGTGCGCCGCACCTTCAGCCACTCGCCGCGCCGGCCCACCCGCACCAGTCCCATCCCCTCCTGCAGTCGTGCGAGCTGGGTGCCAGTGGGGCCCGCCGTCGCTCGCAGCAGTACGCCATCGGACGCAGCAGAGATATCGAAGGTGTCGCTCTTACCGCCAATCCCAGTCTTGTACACATAGCCTTCGAGAGTCACTCGGGTCCAGGCACCCCTGGCCGGACCACGCTCCACCGTAGCGCCGCTGCGCACCGTGGCTAGCAGCACGCCATCTGGGTTGGAGCGCAGCTGAGCGGAGGTCTTTATGGTCGCCTGCGCGCACGCCGCCGCTGGGACGAGCAGCGCACCAAAGAGCACTGGGAAGAGGCGCATCGCTGGATGGTGAGTGTGAGGGCCTATACATTGTGATCGACGCGCACGGCGCCGCAGTGTGCTTTCGAACCTTCAGCCGGGTAAAGATGCCGACAAGCCGAAAATCATCGGTAGTGCTGCTGGTACTCGACGGATGGGGCTATCGCGCGGAGCGCGATGGGAATGCCATCGCCATGGCATCCACTCCCACCTGGGACGCTCTCTGGACGCGCCATCCGCGTACGCTGCTCGATGCATCTGGTCTAGCTGTGGGACTTCCGTGCGGCCAGATGGGCAACAGCGAAGTCGGCCATCTCAACCTTGGCGCCGGACGCGTGGTCCCACAAGACCTTGTGCGCATCGATTCGTCCATCGAGGATGGGTCGTTCTTCGAGAACGACGCTTTCGTGAGCCTGTGCCGCAAGATAAAGAAGCGCGACGGAACGCTGCATCTCATGGGTCTGATCGGCAACGGCGGGGTGCACGCCGTGGACCGTCACCTCTTCGCGCTCGTCGATCTGGCCGAACGGCAGTCGATGCCTCGCGTGGCGCTGCACGCGCTGCTCGACGGACGCGACACGCTTCCTCGCTCGGCGCTCGGGTTCATGACCGAGACCATCGATCGCATCGCGGGGCGCGCGGTGGTGGCCTCCCTCGGCGGGCGCTACTTCGGCATGGACCGTGACCGCCGATGGGATCGGACCAGGCTCTGGTACGATGCCATGGTGCGCGGAGTGGGGCCCACGGCCGCCGATCCGCTGCAGGCGATTCGCGATGCGTACGAGCGGGGTGAGACCGACGAATTCGTTCACCCCACAGTCATCGAGCGCGATGGCGGTCCGTTGGCGCCCGTGCGCGATGGCGACGGCGTCATCTTCTTCAATTTCCGCGCCGACCGCATGCGTCAGATCGTCCGCGCGATCACCCAGCCAGAATTCGACGCGTTCGACGTGAGCGCCCGACCCGCTGTGGACGCAGTGACGATGACCATGTATGCCGAGACGTTCACCGTACCACCGGCGTTTCCCCCGCTCTCCCTGTCGCACATAGTGGCCGAGGTGCTCTCGGAACAGGGCAAGACACAGTTCCGTACCGCGGAAACCGAGAAGTACGCGCACGTGACCTACTTCTTCAACGGCCGCTTCGAGACGCCGTACAAGGGCGAGGTGAGGGAGCTGGTACCGAGCCAGAAGGTTGCGACGTACGATCTCGCGCCCGAGATGAGCGCGCACGGCGTGACCGATGTGTTGTGCCGCGCGATAGCTTCTCACGACCACGACTTCATACTGTGCAACTACGCAAATGGCGACATGGTCGGGCACAGCGGCGTGATCCCGGCGACGGTGAAGGCGGTGGAGACAGTTGACCAGTGCCTCGCGCGCGTGATGGCGACAGCCGGAGAGGCGGGGTCGCGAGTGATCGTCACCGCCGACCATGGCAACTGCGAGATGATGATCGACCCGGTGAGTGGCGGGCCCCACACCGCACATACGACAAACCCGGTGCCTCTGGTTGTAGTGGACCCCGATGGCGACCGCCCGCTTCGCGGCGGCGGCGCACTGCGGGATGTTGGACCTACCGTCCTGGCGATGCTCGGCGTGGAACGCCCGAGAGAGATGACCGGGATCGACCTCAGAGATCTTGGAGCACGCCAGTGAAGCTCGTGTCCGCCCTCATATTGCTCGCCGCATCGGCGGCCCCCGGCATGGCACAGGTCGGTTATCCGCCATCGGAGAGCCCTTACCACGACCTACCGTTCAAGCAGGAGATCACGGTATACGGTGGCCACTTCGGCGGCGGAGCGGGCAAGGCTGGTGTGGGACCAACGGCCGGTCCGCTCATCGGCTTACGCTATTCCATGCATCTGGGAGGACCGGTCGAAGCCACGGCGCATCTGGCGCGCGTGTCATCGTCTCGAATCGTCAAAGATCCCGGCGCGTCGGGGGCCGAGCAGATCGTGGGTGAGCAATCACTCGGGCTCTACCTCGCCGACGTGGGAATCGCCGTCAACCTGACCGGCCGCAAGAGCTATCATCGATTGGTGCCACTGGTGGCCATAGGGCTCGGCGTCGCTTCCGCGCGCGACCAGGATGACGTTGGCGGATTCGCCGTGGGCACTCCCTTTGCACTCAACTTCGGCACAGGCGTCAGGTTCGTACCCGAGGGCAATTTCTCGGCGCGACTGGATGTCTCTAACTACATGTATCAGTTGTCGTACCCGTCCGCATACTTCCGCTCTCCCCCACTCGGTGGCGGCAGCGCCATCCTGGGGCCGCGCGAGGGGTCGTCCGAGTGGACGCACCACGCGGTGATCACGCTCGGAGTATCGTACCTCTTTTCCAGATAGACACAGGAGTTGCCCATGCCGCCCGATTACGAGGATACCTTCGACCTGGACGACCTGAGCGACGACGATCTGCAATCGCTGATTCGCGCGGAACTGGAGGAATACGAAACCATCGATTCCGACAATATCCTGGTTCGCGTGCGAGGTGGCGAGGTGCTGCTCTCCGGGCGTGTTGGTACGTCCGAGGAGCGGAGTGTGGCGGAGCACATCATCACCGATGTCATCGGCGTGTCGCGCTATCGGAACGACCTGGTGGTGGATCCCATCCGCCGCGATGAGGAGCCCGAGGCTGCCGACGAGCACATTGGTGGAGTGCTTGCGCGCGGAGAAGACCAGCTAGGCGGGAGCGACGATACGCCCACCCGCTCCGGAGCGCCGGGCACAGAGGAAGATCTCGACTCCCGCCTCTACGGCAC
>DATCXG010000180.1:0-10675 GCA_036565945.1 Gemmatimonadaceae bacterium | reverse complement strand
GATCAGGAAGCAGGGATCAGGGATCAGAAAATACCTCGGGGGATGGATCTCGGCGCTGGAAGTCCTTTCTGATCCCTGATCCCTGCTTCCCGATCCCTCGCAGTTCCCCCCTACCCCACCTCCACCCCCCACCCGCCGTGGCGCGCGATGAGGCCGAGTCTGAAGGTGATGTCGATGCGGAGCGAGTCGCTCGTCGTGTCGGGCTGCAGAGGGAAGCTCGGCCACGCCATCGGGGCGATGCTCTGCAGCGTGGGCGCGCGCCTCCCGGATCCCGGCACGCGCCACAGTCCAGAGGAGTCGCGATCGTCCAGGAAGCGTTCGAAGAGCTTCATCCACCCCTCGTTCCTACGCAGCATGCCGAGCCGAGCCACGATCTCCAGCCAGTGAAGCGCAGCCGGCACATCCGCATCCACCGCGTTGCGGTGCGGGAGCGGATCGCCCAGTACCAGATGAGGCTCGGCCACTACCTGACTCCCGACCACGCTGACCGCCGCCTGACGCGGCTGCGGCTGCGCGAGGTGAGTATACAGTCGCTCCGTGACGTCGTAGTGCTCGTTCCGGAAGTGCGGCATGTAAGCCAGCATCTCGAGCATGTACATCGAAGGCGGCGCCGCCTCGGGAGCGAGCACGTGCTGGTTCCCCGAGCGCACGAATGGCTTAGTGGCGATGGGGGAACGCAGGAACGTATCGACGCGCTCCAGGATCCGACGCGCTGCACCGCGCAGTCGCGGATCGTTCCCGTAACCCGCCTGGGCGAGCGCCGCAGCGGCCGCCTCACGCAGGACTCCACGCCCGTGCCGCACGAGCTCCAGGTCGGGCTTCCCACGCGGCGCGAGCTCGAACAGGTACGCCGGATCGTCATCCTCGGCGAGTAGTCTGAAGAGCAAGCGCCTGGCCTGCGCCAGCGGCGGCGAGTCGCTCTCCCACCCGTACTCCAGGAGTCGCTGTACCGCGCTGATCGTTCCCACGCCAGCGAAGTGCTCAGCGTTGGCTGAGGGGATGGTGAGCATCCCTCCGGGCCAGGTGCCATCGGAGCGCTGCAGAAGGGCCAGCAGAAGCGCGGGCTGATAAGTGTACGGCAGACTAGCGAGCGGCTCCGACTTCTCGATTGGGAGCCTGGTAATCTCCGTCGCGGCGCGAAATTTGATTGGAGCCGCAGCGTTCTCGAGGATCCAGGTAAAAGGAAACCGAATAGATTCCTGGACGCTCTGAGCGGGGGTGGGAACTAAAGTGTCCGGCGTGATCGGAACGGCCACGGAGCCCTCGCGCAATTCGCAGTAAGTCGTTGATAAACAACGGGGTTGACGTGGTGCTACGTCCGCCTTGTGTGCGGGCATAACGATACCACATTCAACCACCGCCCGCCAGAAGCAGCGGCCCACAGCTCGAGCCCGCTAACTGCGGCCGAAGGCAACGCCACTTTTGCATCGGCATCCAATGCATCATTCGATCGCAGCCACCGAGCCACAACTGCTTGCCGCCAGCGGACCTGTTCACTCGTTGCGTTGCGCGATACCGGACGCATCTTCGACCTCATCCGCGGATCTACCGCGGAGTCCGTCACATCTCGCTCTGCTTGTTAACGAGTTGGCGGGCGATCATCTTGCGACAACGCACTTTACGGCGTGAACATGATCCAGAGTCTGCTGTCCCGACCGGTACACAAGGTTCCCGACCACGTCCGCTTCGACGGACGCGTTCTCTTCCTCACCGAAGACCCAGGAGCCGTGCGTCGCCAACTCGATGGCGAAGACCTTGCCTTCGACTCCCTGGCACCAGCCGGTTCGGTAGAGCATCCGCGGCTCCGCGACAATATCTCCACCGACGAGATAACGCCCGCATACATCTGTTATTACTTCGACGAGACACTCGGCGAGTTCCCATATCTCGGTCTGAAGTGCGGTGAGGAGTTCCCGATCGTGCGTGGAGCTGTGCGCGCCGGCAACTTCGTCGCCAGTGTGTCGGGGAAGCGGCGCGGGAAGGGTTCCTCGCGCGAGCAGTCGCCCTATGCGGAGATGATGGCCGGAATCCGCCTGGTGATCGCGGAGAATATCGAGCGCATCTATCGCGAGAACTGCCAGAACCTGGGGATCTTCACCTCCACCGACTTCGGCTTGATCGAGCGCGTGCGACAGGGCAAGGAGATCCCGCTCTCGGAGTTCACCGCGAACGAGGGTGGGATATCGCGCGGGATCATCGAGTACGGCGGCCTGTTCAACTACAACGTCGCGCGACTCCAGGGTAAGGCGGAGGTCCCCACGGTGAAGACCGCACCTCGGCCGATGACCATTGCCGAGAAGATCTTCGCGCGGCACTGGGTGGTGGATGCGTCGGCAGCTCAGACAGGCATACCCGCGGTGAAGCCGGGTGACCAGGGCTTCGTGGTGACCGACATCCGCTTCAGTCACGAGTACGTGACGCCCATGTCGGCGATCTTCTTCGAGCAGCTCGTAGGTGCCGACGAGCCGGTCAATGATCCATCGTCGGTGTTCTTCTTCCGCGATCATCTCACCTTCCTCGACCAGGTGATGCGCCCCGAACACCTCGAGATGGGGCTGCTCGACGTGGCCAACCAGCTCGAGGCCAAGCAGCGCACCTTCGCGGCAGCCAAGGGGATCAGGCTGTACGGCCAGCTCGACAAGCGGCTCAACCTGCACGGGGCGCTGAGCGCCGCCGGATCCGAGGCCATCTGCCACTCCAAGATCCTCGAGGCACACGCTCTCCCCGGTCAGATCATCATCGGCAGCGACTCGCACACGCCGCACGCGGGCGCTGTGGGATGCGTGGCATTCGGCGTGGGCACCACGGCCATCTTCAACTCGTGGATCACCAGGGATGTCCGAGTGGAGGTGCCGAAGTCGTTCAAGGTGATAGTGCACGGTCAGAAGCCCGCGAACATCACCGCGAAGGATTTCATGCTCGAGATACTGCGCCACCCTTACATCAAGAGTGGCGAGGCCATCGGCCAGATCATCGAGTACGCGGGCGAAGCGGTGTCGGCCCTGTCGGTGGACGAGCGCGCGACCATGACAAACATGGCGGCGGAGGTGGGAGCGTTCACCGGCATCATCGCACCCGACGACAAGACGGTGGAATTCCTTGTGGCGCAGCGCGGCATGCCGGTGGAAGAGGCACGCGCGCTGTGCGAAGGGCTCCAGTCCGACGAGGGCGCCGAGTACGTGAAGGTGATCGAGATAGATGCTTCCACCCTCCACCCCATGATCGCGCTCCCCGGCGACCCGGGCAACGGCATGTATGTTGACGAGCTGCCGGGGGAAGTAACGATCGATATCGCGTACGCCGGTTCGTGCACCGCGGGGAAGAAGGAGGACATGGACATGTACGCCCGCGTCTTCCGCGAAGCACTGGATCGAGGGGAGCGGGTCGCCCCGCACGTGCGCTGCTTCATCCAATGCGGTTCGCGCGAGGTATTCGAGTACTGCCAGGAACGCGGCTACGACGACGTGTTCAGCGGCGTGGGCGCCACCTTCATCGAGCCATCATGCGGCGCCTGCATCAACGCGGGCCCCGGCGTCTCACGCACCAGGGATGAGGTCACGATATCGGCCATCAACCGGAACTTCCCCGGCCGCTCCGGACCTGGCCAGTTATACCTGGCTTCCCCATACACGGTGGCTGCGTCCGCGATCGCCGGAAAGATCGTGGAGTGGCAAGCAGGCAGCGAGCAGCGACAGGCTGACGCCGAACTGGCCAATGTTTGAACGCAACACCCTCCATGCGCGGTGAATTCGTCGATGTTGGCGGCACGCGGCTGTACTACTACGCCGCCGGCACTCGCGGCAAGGGCGAGCCGATCTTACTCATCCACGGCTTCCCCACATCTTCATATCTCTGGCGAGAGGTCGTGCCGCTCCTGCCGGCCGGGCGCCGGATCGTGGTGCTCGACCTGCTCGGCTACGGCCGGAGCGACCCGCCGCTGGACCGTGACCTGAGCATCAAGGGGCACGCCGAGCGCGTCATAGCCCTGCTCGATGCATTGCGGATATCCTACGCAGCCATCGTCGGACACGACCTTGGAGGCGGCATCGCGCAGTTCCTCGCCGTACACCACCCTACACGCGTCGAGCGACTCTGCCTGGTGGATTCCGTGGCGTTCGATGAATGGCCTACCCGTCAGGTGAAGATGGCGCAGGCTACCCTGCCGCTCACGCGCTACCTCCCCACTACCTGGATACTCTCAGCGATGCGCTCCGAGATGGAGCGCGGCTATGCCGGCGAGGCACGCGGCGCCCGCTCGATCGAGATGTACATCCGACCATTCTGCCAGCCGGAGGGGCGCGACGTACTCGTGCAGCATCTCGAGGCGCTGGACCCCGAGGAAACCGTCGCCCTGGAGCTACGATTCGGGGAGATCATGGCGCCCACCGCCATCATCGCGGGTGCGCACGACCCATACCTGCCGCCCCACGTCGCGAAGCGTCTGCACGAAGCTATCCCGGGCTCCTCCCTGGACATCATCCCCGATGTGCGCCACTTCATCCCCGAAGAAGCGCCCGAAGCCATGAGCGTGATCCTCGAGGAGTGGCTGAAGCGGTGAGGGAGCTGCCGCCGGGGTGAAGGGCCGGCTCGTCAGCCGGCTGCGTGGAACACCACGAGTCGCACATCGTTGAATGATCAGGCACCGGTCGCCCCGACGCCTGACATCCGCACCACTACACCCACCAACGAACCATACCGATGACCCTGCACCGTGTGACGCTGGCAGCCGGACTCCTCATGCTCGTGTCGGCCGCTGGAGCGGCGGCACAGCAGTCGGATGAGGCCACGCACTACGACCCCCACGCACTGTTCGACCAGGCATTCCCTGTGGAGCCAGCGACGCCAACCCGCTCCGCGAACGGCGCTGCCGGAGAGCACTACTGGCAGAACCGCGCCGACTACCGCATCACCGCGCGACTGGACGACGCGAAGCACGAGCTCACCGGAAGCGTCGTCATCACCTACGTGAACAACAGCCCCGACACTCTCCACTACCTCTGGCTGCAGCTCGATCAGAACCGTCACCGTGCCGATTCTCGCAGCGCCCTGGCCGCACCACCGAGCGAAGCCGAGTCGCACACCAACGGATTCATCGTAGGCTCCGCGAAGACCGCGCAGCATGGAAAGACCTCGCCCGCGAAGTACTCGGTCAGCGACACACGCATGCGCGTCTCCCTTCCCCGTCCCCTGCGCCCGCATGGAGACACTGTCCGCGTATCGATGGACTACGCGTTCGAGGTGGGGACGGACAACGGCCGTGCCGGACGTATGGAATCCAGTAATGGGACGATCTACGACATCGCCCAGTGGTACCCTCGCATGGCCGTGTACGACGACGTCCGCGGCTGGAACACGCTCCCATTCATGGGCAGCGGCGAGTTCTACCTCGACTACGGTGACTACGACTACACGGTAGATGTCCCCTCGTCGTTCATCGTGGTGGGCTCCGGAGTCCTGCAGAATCCTGGGGATGTGCTCACGCCCACCCAGGTGAAGCGACTCGCGACCGCGCAGCGGAGTGACACGACTGTCTTCATCCGCTCGCCGGAGGAGGTGACGGATCACGCCTCGCGTTCCGCGCGCGGTGCACGACTCTCCTGGCACTTCACCATGAAGAACTCGCGCGATGTGGCATGGGCCGCGTCGAAGGCGTTCGTGTGGGACGCCGCCAGGGCCACCACGCCGAGCGGTCGAACTGTGCTGGCGATGTCGGTCTACCCGGTGGAGAGCGCCGGTCGCGAGGCCTACGGTCGCTCCACCGAGTACGTCAAGCGCACCGTCGAGATCTTCTCGGAGCACTGGTTCGAGTATCCCTACGAGGTGGCCGTGAACGTGGGCGGGCCGGTGGGCGGGATGGAGTACCCGGGGATCGACTTCTGCAGCTGGCGCGCCAAGGGTGCCAGCCTCTGGTCAGTCACCAATCACGAAGTGGGGCACAACTGGTTCCCCATGATCGTGGGCTCCAACGAGCGGCGCGACGCCTTCATGGACGAGGGCTTCAACACCTTCATCGACATCTACGCCACCGATGAATTCAACGGCGGCGAGTATGCGCCCAAGCGCGATGGAGAGTATGCCCCGAAGGGAGGGAACCCGGCCCGCGAGATCGTGCCGTACCTGCTCAGCCCTGAATCGCAGCCGGTCCTCACTCGGGCCGATGCTATCCCGTCGCAGTACCTCCACCCACTGGAGTACTACAAGGCGGCGCTGGGTCTGGTGCTGCTGCGCGAGCAGGTGCTCGGCCCGGAGCGGTTCGACCAGGCGTTCCGCGAGTACACCAGGAGATGGGCCTACAAACACCCAACGCCGCACGATTTCTTCCGCACCATGAACGATGCCGCGGGCGAAGACCTCGGCTGGTTCTGGAAGGGATGGTTCGTCGAGAATTGGACGCTCGATCAGGGCGTGTCCGCGGTAGCATACGTTGACGGCGACCCGGCCAAGGGCTCGCTGATCACACTCGTCAACCTCGACAGGATGGCGATGCCCACCACGGTGCAGGTGAAGGAAGCCAACGGCCACGCGGAGACGGTGAAGCTGCCCGTGGAGATCTGGGAGCAGGGCGGCACGTTCACCCTGGCATATCACTCTACCGCACGCGTGGAGTCGGTCATCGTGGATCCCGACGAGCAGCTGCCCGACGTGAACCCCACCAACAACCGGTGGCCCACGCGCGGCGATTCACAATAAGCGACGCCAATGATCAGTTGTATGGACTGCCATACAATTCCACACTAGCCTCCGGTACGCTTGTTGCCGCGTCTTCGATTGGCGAGAATACCTCGAGGCTAGAAGCTCGCTACGATACCTTATCCTCTATGCTAGAGACGGAGGAGGCTCTCATGATGCTTCGTTCGTTGATGGTCTGTCTGGTGCTTCTGCTCGCAGGCGCGTGCAGTGGGCTCACCGAGCTTGCAGATCAGCGGAGCATCGCTGGTCAGTACAACCTGGTAACGGTCGATGGAAGTCCATTGCCCTGTTGCGGCCAGGCGGACTCCGCCGGAACTCGGGTGACGGTTCTCGCTGGCACCCTCGCCCTCAGCGAGGCACAACCGGAGAAGTTCGTTTCTACGCCTGGTGGCAGTACCCCGAAGTCCTGTATTCAGGAGATCCCCAACGGTGCGCACGTCGATACCAGCGGAGTGGTGACGCTCCCCGACTCGACCAAGTACCAGCTTCCCCAGTGCGGCAACGGCACCTACCAGCTTGTTCTGACGCAGCGCTACGACTATGCGGACGGACGCTCCGACACACGGTCGCTCACGTCCTCCGGAAGATATGCCTGGAGCAATGACGAGCCGAATCTCGTCGCAATCCTAGGCGCCAGTCTGGCCGGGCCAATCACGACGTCGGAAAGCGGTACAGGCCTGACCCTGCAGCGGCGGTTTGCAGCACCACCCGTGGCGCAGCCGCCGCAATACGAATTCGTCCGCGCAACACAGCGACACAACTAATCAGTGTGCTCGATCGGGCCGCAGGATTGCCTCCCATCGAGTCGTGCCTACAGAAAGTGATAGTGGCTGATCGAAGGCCGCTGATATTCCTCGTCGGTTCCCACCCCCCTGGATGATGCAGACGTGAAACTCGCCTTCCGGCGCTTTCACGTGCATGTTTAGGAGCGCCACCCATACGCGTGTGGATTCGCCAAGTCCGGCAGGCCGAGAGATATCCTCGGCCTGGTCTGGCCCGCGCCCCCGTCCCTGAGAAGCCATGGACAGCCTCTTCATCCTATGCACCGTCCTCGGCGGCGGTGTGCTCGTCCTCCAGTTGGTCCTCGGCATCTTCGGCATCGACAGCGACCATGATGTGGGTCATCTGGATATCGACCACGAGATCACCCACGGATCCGGTCCGGCCGATGCCAGCCATGGACACGTGGGCGATGGCCTGCACCTCTTCAGCGTGCGGGCCATCGCGGCGGGGATCGCGTTCTTCGGGCTCGCCGGTCTGGCCGCCACGCACGCTGGCTGGCCCGTGCTCCTGGCGCTGGTGGCAGCTGTAGTACCTGGATTCCTGGCCATGCTACTGGTTGCCTACATCATGCGCTGGATGCTTCGCCTCGATAGCGATCAATCCATCCACGCGGACAACGCGATCGGCCAGGGTGGTACGGTCTACATCCCCATCCCAGGCGCCGGCGCGGGCCTCGGTAAAGTGACCCTCGCGCTGCACGGCCGCACGGTGGAGTATGAAGCCATCACTCGCGGTGCGGCGCTCTCCACTGGCACGCAGGTCACGATCATCGATGTCCGAGAGCCCGACATCCTGGAGGTCGTGCCCACCCCCACCCTCGACGAGGTTCTCTGATCCCATGTCTAGCCTGCTCCCCTACGCTCTTCTCCAGTCGGCCTCCCCGCTGGGATTCGCTAGCTTCGCGGCCGGTAGCGGACTGCTCCTCGTGGCGCTCTTCGCCGGCCTGGTCTTCCTCTTCGTCTCGCGCTACAAGCGCTGCCCGGCCAACAAGGTGCTGGTCATCTCGGGTAAGGTGGCCGGTGAAGACGCCGCACGCGTTATCTCGGGCGGCGGTGCTTTCGTGTGGCCGGTGATCCAGGAGTATGCGTACCTGGACCTCACGCCACTCCAGATAGACATCCCGCTCAAGGACGCGCTCTCGGCCGAGAACATTCGCGTGGCAGTACCCAGCGTCTTCACGGTGGCAATCGGCACCGATTCGGAGACCCAGCAGAACGCGGCGGCCCGACTCCTCTCGATCGCCAACGATGCGGCACTCGTCAAGCGGCAGGCGCAGGACATCATCTTCGGTCAGCTCCGGCAGATCATCGCCTCCATGCGGATCGAGGAGATCAACCGCGATCGCGACGCGTTGCTCACGCGCATCCAGACGCACCTCTCGCCGGAGCTCAAGAAGATCGGCCTCGTGCTCATCAACGTGAACATCACCGATCTCATGGACTCGAGCGGCTACATCGAGGCGATCGGGAAGAAGGCGGCATCGCAGGCGGTGCAGCAGGCACGCGGCGACGTTGCGGACCAGGAGAAGCTGGGTGAGATCCGTGTAGCGGAGGCGAATCGCGAGAAGATGGTGCAGGTGGCTAACGCCGAGAAGGATCGCGAGATCGGTCTCGCGGCCGCGGTGAGGGAGAGGGCAGTCAAGATTGCAGAGCTCCAGAAGGAGCAGCAGGTGGGCGAGCAGACCGCGGCGTTCGAGCGCGAGGCGGCGGTGAAGAATGCGGAGCAGGAGAAGCGCATAGCCGTAGCTCAGGCCGACGCCCGAGCCATCGCGGGTGAGGCCGACGCTCAGGTGTTGATAGCCGCCACGGAATCGCACCTCCACGTGAAGCAGGCCGAGGCTTTTCAGATAGCCGAGACGAGCCGACGCGAGGCAGAGGCGGCCGTTCAGGAGGCACAGAACCGAGCGCAGGCTCGTGCCGCAATAGCCCAGGCCGAGCGCGTGGAAGCCGAGCAGCGCGCCGCACTCGAGGCACCGGCCAAGGCTGAGAAGGCACGCAAGATCGTCGAGGCCGAGGCACAGGCCGAGCAGGTTCGTCTCGCGGCCGAGGCCGAAGCGCAATCGATCAGGGTGCGACTGCAGGCACAGGCCGATGGCGAATATCAGATCATGGCCAAGCGCGCCGAGGCACTCGGGATGCTGGTCGACCGAGCCGGTGGATCCAAGGAAGCGTTCCAACTGCTGCTGGTGGACAAGATCGACACCCTCGCCGAGACCGCGGCCAAGGCCATCTCCAACATCAAGTTCGACAAAGTGGTGGTGTGGGAGGGCGGCAACGGAGTTGGGAACGGAGTGGGCGGCGCCGCTGGCTTCCTACAGAGCATGGCGAAGACACTGCCGCCCATGATGCACGTGCTGCGCGACATCGCCGGAGTGGAGCTACCAAATTATCTTGGCGAGATGACGCCAGACGGCGTCATTACCAGGGCCACTGTCCCGGCGGATGTCGCTACACCGGCCAGCGCCGTGGCCGAAGCGAAGGAACACGAAGCGGTGAATGGAGCCAGGAAAGAAGGAGAGTAAGGGAAGGAGAGTAGAAGCAGCACCGTCTCGAGCGAGCAGCACATCACCGATCTGTGCCACGAGCCATCACGAAATTTCACCATCCACTTCCAGCCGTCCATGAGCATCCCGCGTCCTCAAGCATCAGAATACAAGCAGTTCTACGCCGGCTACGTCGCCAGGCTCCCTGACGGCGACGCGCTCGACCACCTGCGCACCACGCTCGACGATACCATTGCCCTGATCGGCGCCATCCCCGAGTCACGCGGCGATCACCGCTATGCGCCTGGCAAGTGGAGCATCAAGGAGGTGGTGGGGCACATGACCGACACGGAGCGCGTCATGGTGTATCGCGCGCTCCGCTTTGCACGTGCCGACGCGACGCCGCTGGCGGCGTTCGACGAGGGGAAATACGTTCCGCCAGCGCACTTCGAGCGCCGGACCCTCGTACAGCTCCTCGACGAGTACCGCGCAGTGCGCGAGGCGACCATCGCGTTCGTCGAATCGCTCGACGACGAGCAGGTAGCGCGCGGTGGCGAGGCAAGCGCGCACTGGGTGACAGTGCGCGCTCTCTGCTGGATCATCCCGGGTCACAACGCACATCACCTGGCGATTCTCAGAGAGAAATATCTGTAGGGCGGCGGACCACCCCGCCGGGCGATAGATACGGCGGGGGTTGCCACCGTTGTAGAGCTACGGCAC
>DATCXG010000178.1:0-3908 GCA_036565945.1 Gemmatimonadaceae bacterium | reverse complement strand
TCCATTCGCTGGCGTCACCGTCGAAGAACATCCCGAAGTCCCACGCTTCCCATCCATCGCGGTTGGCGGTGAGCTTCTCCACCACGAGCCAGGCGTCTGCGATGTCTGCGAGCGGATCGCGAGACGGGCGCCAACGAACCGGCTTATCATCGTCCGTCTCAGGTCCATGGTCGGTCCCGATCTCCGCTTCCCACCAGCCACCAGGCGATGGATGCGGGTGAGTCGTGACCCAATTGGCGCCTTTAAAGAGGTCGCGGTAGCCATCTCGCAACTCGCGCGCGGAGACTGCCGACGGTTTCGCCTCCATGAATTCCGTAATGCGTAGCAGGATGTCCTTCCTGCCCTCTGGGGCTTCCATGCGGTCGATGGGGGAGGAAGTCATGAAGCACGCTCCGGGAATTCCGTATGCATCCGACCATCCAACTGCGCTTTGTCGTGGGCGTGCGGGTCGGGGAACCCGCCGAGTTGCTTGAGGAAGAACGCCGTTCCAGCCCGAGCGCACTGATGGCGGATGCGCCGCGCCCAGTCGAGTTCCATCGGGCGGGCGTGGCGTCCGCTCTCGCCACCGACGATGACCCAATCAAGGCGGGAGACCCACGTGCGCATCAGCTCATGCGTGCCGGATTGCTTGAGCGCCTGCACGCGCTTGCGCTCGTCCACGCCGTACTTCGAGAGATCGACCGACCCAAGCAATGGCTCGCACGAGAGAAAGCGAATCGCGGCTGGCGTCTCGAGGAGTAGCGGAATGCGCTCGTCGGCCGCGGCCTGATGCTCGACGCTGACGCCGAGCCAGACATTGCGCAGCGGCCAGCCGACGTTATGCCCTTCGCCCAGCACGTCGTTCATCGCGTTTGCAACGTGGCAATCGCCATCCTCGGCGAACTCGCCCGCGTGATCCTCGAGTAACTGTCGCACGTTCGGCCGCGTCAGAAAGTCAAGCATCCGCCGAGGGCGCTTGGTGAGGATCTGGAACACGTGGCCGCGCGCGAAGGCGCCAGAGAGCGCCATCACCGCGAAGACGCGCGCCATCGTTTCCTCGCTCACGTTCTCGTGAAAGAGATCACTCATCGAGTTGACGAACACACGCCTCGGCGATCGCCACCGGAGTGGATCGGCCATGTGCTCGTCAATCACGCGCACGTCGCCTGTCCACTGCGGTTCACCATTTGACCGCCGCCGCGCCAATCCCTCGTAGGCCAAGCCGGGGCCAGAGAACCGCGCCGCTACCGACTCCGCGTAGCAGTGCTGACAGCCAGCAGAGACGCGCGAGCAGCCGCGAATCGGGTTCCACGTCGCATCCGTCCAGGCGATGCCGGTCTTAGTGCCCATTGTCGTCCCCCAGTCTCTCGTGAGGGTGATCGAGGGAAGGGGTATCAAGACGCTTGAACGTGATGGCCCAGACGTAGGGGTTGGATTCCCACGAGTAGCCTCTCGCGGCGTTGAGCGTATCCCAGAGGCGCCGGAAGTTCGCGACCGGCGCGGGCATGTCGAGGTAGCCGGGGAAGTACTGGCCGCCGAATCCATCCTCCACGCCTTCGGCTAGAATCGGCGCGTGCCACGAGCCGCCCCAGTAAAACGAGCCAGGCGGTGAGGAGAAGAAACACTCGGGGCCGGGAGGCGGCCCGCCGATGGGCTCGAAGCCATCGATCGGCGACGTCGCAGGGGACTCAGGTCCCCGGAAACCTCCCCGGAGGCCAGCGGACTTTGTCCGGGGACTCCACGGGGTACTACCCTCTAATGACCCGGCTGGGGATCGAACCCAGGACCTACGGATTAAAAGTCCGTTGGCCCATCGCCGGTTTGCATCCGCTACGACTGAAATCACTCGCATTGACCCCTCTCCAAAACGTCGTCAGACCCCCGAAACGCGCCCGAAACCGGACCTACCCTCCCCGGAAACCTCCCCGGAGGTACTTTTAGCATTCTCTTATCGCACTACGCCCGGCCGCCGCGCTGCTTTGTCGGTGCCGGTTCTGCCGTCCCCAACAGCCGGTCTGCCAGCGCGCTCGACACATCCCGCGTCCCGGCCTGCATCACGTAGTCGCGGGTCTGGGATGGGTTCTCGTGGCGGAGCGAGCCCTGCACCTTGGACTCCGCGACGCCTTCGTTGACGGCCCATTGACCGTGGCAGTGCCGGAGGTCGTGCAGGGTCGGCCCCACGTAGCGAAGGACCGGCACCGTCTCGTAGGCCGCCGCGCGCACCTCTCGGATGGCGCCATCGCCAGAGCGGTGGCTGTACTGCTGGCCGCGCTCGAGCTTCTTCCGGACGCGGCGCGTCTTGCCGGTATCAACGAGACTACCGAGACCCAGCGACACGCAGGCGCGCGTCCAGTAGGTATGCAGCCACTTGTACTTGAGGCGCGCTGGGATGCCGCGCTCGAGATAGATCCACCAGCGCGGATCGACCCCCACCGTGTCGTCGCTCGCGTCCGTCTTGGTGCCCGGCACGTCGTAAGTGTGCGTGGGCGCGTGCAGATGCTCTTTGCGGGAGCGGAGGTACTCGCCGATCCGAACGCCCGTGATGACGAGCACCCAGTAGGCCGCCGCCGCGTGCGCCGGGACAGCCTCGGTGATGGCAATGAACTGCTCGGCGGTGAGCTTTGGCCGGCGCTTCTTCGCCTTCTTCGCTGGGATGATCTGCCGCAGCTGGCGCGCAAACACGTCGTACTTGTCGCCCATGTAGAGCGACGCGAACCGCGACAGCGCGCGCCGAAGGTGCATCCAGTCCGCGTTCGTCGCTCCCCAGCTTTTGTAGAGCTCGTCCCACGAGACTGTCAGCAGGTCCGCAACCTGCGCGTCGGGGCCGAGCACCTTCTCTGCTTTCCGCTGGAGCGCGACGAAGCTATCGAGGTAGCGTTGACGGTTCCGCGCCCCCGGCACCTTGACGAGCGTCCGGCTGATGGCGCCGACTTCGACGATGCCGTCGACATCCCGATCCCAGAGGTACGCACGGAGCTTCACGCGCGAGACGGTCAGGGCCGTCTTGTCGTTGCGGTCGGCCTCGATGAGCGCGAGCGGGCTAATGGCGCCATCGCGAAGCGCCCGTAGCACATCGAATGCTTCCCGCTCGACGAGCTTGTCGATGATCGTGTTGACCCGCGTGAGCTTCTTGGGGTCGCGGGAACCGAGCGAGACCCGGATTCTGCGCTCGTCCCGCGTTACCCCTAGCGATGTGATCTGCCGATCGATCTGCAGATTCCCGACACCGTTTCCGCCCGTCGTATGTGGCGTCATCGGGCCGCCTTCTTGCGCCGCTGCGCGCGTGCCTGCTGCTCGGCGACGTAGGACGGCATCCAGGCGGCAACGTGCCCGTGATACCACACGGCGCTCTTCCCCATGTACCACTTCTGCGCCGGCGCGACATGCTCAAGCACCCATTCGACCGACACGCGGTCGCGGAAGAACGTCGCTCGGACCTGCTTCGCGTCGAGGATGTCCCCGAGTTCGGCGGGCGCCGCGATCATGCTCGAGCGACGGGGCGGCAACAGGGAAATGCTGGCTGGCATGGGTCGTCTGGTCCGTCGAGAGATGGGATACCAGTCAGAGATTGTTGACCGCGCGAATCACCGCGCCGAGGTCTAGCGTCCCGACTTCCTGCTTCAGCACTTCGCGCGTCACCTTCTCAATGCCGGGAAATTCCGCGTAGCCGTAGACAGGCCCGTTGTCGGCCTTGTTGCCCGAGTCGGCGATCTTCTTCCACTCGCGCTGAATCGTCCCGCGCTCGGTGACCTCTGTTATTTCGATCTTGAATGGCATGTGCTGTCGTCCTGGTCGTGCGGGAGATGGAGGAGGGGAACTAGTTACTGCTTCGCGCCGTCGACGGTCACCTGGATCTGGAAGCGCCCGGAGTCCATCGCGCTCTTTGCGATTCCCTCGATCAGGCTGCGCGTCAGCGTGGAGCGCTGGTT
>DATCXG010000176.1:0-17685 GCA_036565945.1 Gemmatimonadaceae bacterium | reverse complement strand
GTACTCGTGCAATCGATGCTCATGCCGGACGGCGCGCGCGTACACGCTTGCCAGCGCGTGGCTCTGCTCATGCTCCTTGCGCTGCTGGGCGCTTGCAAAGGCGCCCCGGCGAGGGCGGAGGAGCGGGCGCAGCGGTACGCGCGCGGCGCCGAGCAGAGCGTGCCTTCGGGCGGGGTGCCATCATGCTATGCGACGCCGACTTCTCTGACGCCACCCGCGTGGCAGCCATCCGATTCCGCTCCGCACTTGGCTCCGAGGGGCGGCGCACTACGCCTAGTGCGTGATGTACCGCTCCCCGGTCCGGCGAGACGTTTCGATTACCAGAGCGTCGATACCGCCGCGCATCGGCTCTACATCAGCCACATGAACGGTGACCATCTCGTGGTAGTCGATCTCGACTCCTCCAAGGTCGTCGCGTACGTTGGGGGCATCGACCGCCCTACGGGTGTATGGGCGGTGCCGGCGCAGCATGCGGTGTACGTCTCCGCGGCGGGACGCCATGAGGCGGTGGCCATCGACGACCGTTCGCTCGAGGTGACGGCCCGCGCGGGCGGCATTCGCTTTCCCGATGGCATCGCCTACGCCCCGGCGGAGCAGAAGGTCTTCGTCTCCGACGAGAGCGGGGAGGCGGACGTCGTAATCGACGCGCGCACGAACGAGAAGCGCAGTACGATCGCGCTCGGTGGCGAGGCAGGGAACACGCACTACGACTCGATCTCCCATTGCGTGCTCGTGGCGGTGCAGACGCGGAACGAGCTCGTGGCGATCGATCCCGCCACCGAGCGCATCGTCCAGCGCTACGACCTCCCCGGGTCCGATCACCCACACGGTTTCACGCTCGATGAGCCGGGGCGTCTCGCCTTCGTGTCGAGTGAGGGCGGCGGGAAGCTTCAGGTGGTGGATCTCCACACCATGCGCATCCTGGCCACGTACCGGGTAGGGGACGATCCCGACGTCCTGGCCTGGGACCCGGGGTGGCGCCGGTTGTACGTGGCGTCGGAGTCCGGAGTGGTGAGCGCGTTCGCGGCCGACGGCTCCACGCTCCACCCGCTAGGCGAGCTGGAGATCCCCCACGCGCACACCGTGGCGGTCGACCCGAAGACGCATCTCGTCTATCTCCCGCTCGAGAGCCTGAGCGGCCGGCCCGTGCTCCGGATTCTCACTCCCGCTCGATGATCGTTCGCACTTCTCATATTCTCGCGCTGGCGTTGCTGTCGACCGTTCCCGCTCTCGTCCTGTCGGCTCCGTCCAGCGCGCAGAGCGGACATGAACCGTCGAAGAAAGAAGCGTCCACCATCGCGCGCCCACATCTCCGGGTGAGCACCGCGCACCGTGGCATTCGCCTCGATGGGCGACTCGATGATCCCGCCTGGGGAGCGGCCGACTCCGTGGAGCTCACGCAGGTCGAGCCACACGAACGGGCCGCTCCCACGGGACGGACGGTGGTCCGCGTGTTGGCGACGCCCAATGCCATCATCATCGGGATCCGGGCGGATGACCCGGAGCCCGGCCGCATTGTGGCCTTCGCCCGGCAGCGTGATGCGTCGCTCTCGAACGAGGACCATGTGAAGATCGTCCTCGATACCTACGCGGACGGCCGCTCGGGCTACGTCTTCGCCGTGAACCCGAATGGCGCGCGTTACGCGGAAGTATCGCGGCTCCCGGCGCGAGCTGGCGGGGCCACGACGACGCGAGCCTCGACGCCACGCAGCGCATCGGTGCCAATACGCTCGCGTCGTTCACGGTGAATACGGACTTCGCCGAAACCGAGGTCGATACCCGACAGACGAACCTGACGCGCTTCCCGCTGTTCTTCCCCGAGAAGCGGACCTTCTTCCTGCAGGGAGCGGACATATTCGACTTCGGGCTCGGTCTCGGCGAAGACGTGGTACCCTTCTTCAGCCGTCGTATCGGGCTGCTGAGCGGCCGGCAGATCCCCATCAATGTCGGTAGCAAGGTGGCCGGGAGAATCGGCGGGAGCAACTTCGGCGCGCTCGTGGTGCGTACCGAAAGCGTGGACACGCTGGCCACCGACAATACCATGGGCGTGGTGCGAGTGAAGCAGAACGTGCTGCGCGAATCGTCGATCGGGATGATTGCCACATTTGGCGATCCCATTGGGCGCGGCAACGCCTGGCTAGCGGGTCCGGACCTCACTTATCAGACCTCGCACCTATTCGGGGACAAGAATTTCCTCGCCGGCGTTTGGGGCCTCGCGATGGACCGCGACGGACTCACGGGCCGTCGCTCGGCGTGGGGCGGGAAGCTCGACTACCCGAACGACCTCTGGGATATCGCCGCGACCTACAAGCGATTGGGCGATGCCTTCCAGCCTTCGCTCGGCTTCGTGCCACGCCCTGGCGTGCATATCGCTTCCCTCAGCGTCGACTACCAGCCACGCCCCTCGCGCCCCATCGGCCCGCTCCACGTTCGGCAGATGTTCCACGAGTTCGAGGCGACCTACGTCGCGGGGCTCGACGGCCGCTGGCAGAGTTATGAGGTGTTCATGGCGCCCGTGAACTGGCGACTCGAGAGCGGAGATAGATTCGAGTTCAACGTCGTCCCCACCGGCGAGCGGCTCACCGAGTCCTTCGAGATCGCGGACGGTGTGACGATCCCGATGGGATCGTACCACTGGAGCCGCTTTCGACTCGAGGGCGGGCTCGCCACCAAGCGGCGGTTCAGCGGGCAGTTCACGTGGTGGTTCGGTGGTTTCTATACGGGGAAGCTCGACGAGATCGAGCTGACTGCAATCTGGAACACGTCGGCGCTCTTCATCGTCGAGCTCACCGGGACGCGGAACGTCGGTCGGCTCCGAGAGGGACGCTTCACGCAGGATCTGGTAGGCACGCGCCTTCGCCTGAACGTGTCGCCGGACCTGCAACTGGACAGCTTCGTGCAGTACGACAACGAGAGCCAAGAGGTGGGGACTAACACGCGGTTGCGCTGGACGTTCCTACCCGCGGGTGACCTGTTCGTGGTCTACAATCACAATGTGCGCACGGCCGATCCGGTGAGCAGATGCCGATATAGCATGAGCGCACGACCTTCTTCCCAAGCTGGACGTCGCCGGTTCGAGTCCGGTCGCCCGCTCCTGGTAAGCGATTGAGAGAGGAGAAAAAATTCGAAGGCCGATCCCTGAGAAGGGGTCGGCCTTTGTGTCATCTGGAGCCCCGAAACATGCATACGCTCTGGTCTCCGACAACCCCGGGGGAAAATCAGTCCGTACGTTGCTTGTCAGCTCATCTCCCAGTTAGGGCACGCGAATCTCTATTGTGACGCGTACTGGATGCATCGTACTAGCAGAGCGGCGCGTGGTGCTACTGGAGTGCACGAGTCGGTGTGAGACTCTTGGTTCGCGAGCCATTGCCGAACTGACCTGAGACGTTGTCGCCCCAGCAGTACGCTCCTTCGGTGGTCAGCCCACATGTATGGGCAAATCCAGCGGTTATGGTCGTGAAGGACAGCCCGCCCGTAACTGCAGTCGGGTTTACTCTGGAAATGGTGGTACCGTCGCCGAGTTGACCCGAAGCATTGCCACCCCAGCAGTACGCGATGCCAGCCGTCGTGACGCCGCAGGTATGGAAGGTTCCACCACCCAGGGTGGTAAACTCGAGGTTGCCCGCCACCGGTACAGGGCTTGACTTGCCGACTTTGGTTCCATCGCCGAGTTGACCGCTGTTGTTGCCGCCCCAGCAGTATGCCGCGCCAGCGGTCGAGATTCCGCAGCTGTGATACTCTTGAGCGTCCACGCTCGCGAAGGTAACCCCGCCCGATACCGCCGCCGGCGTCGCGCGATTTTCGACGGACCCGTCGCCGAGCTGCCCATCCGCGTTCGCACCCCAGCAGTACGCCGCGCCCGTCGTAGTGATTCCGCAGGTGTGCTGCCAGCCTGCGTCAACGGTCGAGAAAACTAGGCCGCCCGCGACCGGTGTCGGGATCGTGCTCTTCGCGCTGGAGCCATTTCCGAGTTGGCCGAACGAGTTGTCTCCCCAGCAGTACGCTGCACCGTTCATTGCCAGCCCGCAGGTGTGATCCGCGCCGGCGCTCACAGAGGCGAAGGTAAGGTCACCGGACACTCTTCCCGGGGTCGAGCGCTTCTCTTCGGTTGCGTCGCCGAGCTTACCCGAAGAGTTACTGCCCCAGCAGTATGCAGTGCCGTCAGTCGTGATGCCACACGTGTGATCAGGCCCCACATTCACCGCCCGGAAGTCGAGCCGCCCTGCCACTGCGGCCGGGCTTAATGGAAACTCCATCTCGGTACCGTCGCCGATCCCGCCGAACAAGTTCCGTCCCCAGCAGTACGCTGCACCGCCCACCGTCACTCCGCACGTGGTTCCGAACCCGCTGCTGAGTTGAGCAAAAGTAAGGATGACCTGAAAGGCTTCACTCGTCGCACTTGCAAGCCCCGGCGCTGACGCGGAGAGCGTGTATTCGTCACCTGGTCGGTCGACCCGCAGATCTTCAAAGGTGGCGATTCCAGCATTTGAAGTCACGACCGTAGTGCCAGTCAGTATAGCCTCCTGCTCGTTCGGCGTAAGCGTGATCGTAACGGGAACCGTTGCGTCCGATACTGTGTGACCGAACTGATCCAGAATCGCGACCTCGGGTGCTGGAGTAATGGGTGCGGACCCCTCAACCCGAGACGGATCGCTGTGAAATGCTAGCCTCATCACGACTGGCTCTGCGGGTGTCCGCTCGCCACTACAAGCTATGGTGGCGAGTAGCAGGCCGAGAGGCAATAACGTGCGTGTACCTGCACTGCGGATGAATTTGAGAACGGATCTCGAGATCGATGTGCAAGATAGAGATTGCATCGTTGGCCTCAATGTTCAACTGGGATCTTCGTCGAGCGTCTCGAGGTCGTCTAGCGCGGAGTTCTATTACGGCGCGCCTGACGACGCGGTACTGAGTTGCTGAAACAATGAACGACTCGCCAGCGGACCATAAGGCAACCCAAATGCGAGCCACTCTGGATGCCGCTAGCGGTTCATTAGCACTTCTCGTACGGAATACGATGTCGAGGAGTTGGTGCAGTGCGAAGCGCCCACTCAGGTAGTTCCGAACGAGTACCACGGCCCGCTCAGATGGCGCAGCGAGACGAGCTGCGTACCATCGACGAATCCGCTCCCCAGTGGTGGAGGGGTCTGACCAGGGCGCACGTAGACCACTCCGAACAAGTTGTCCAGCATTCCGCCCTCCACGAAGGCGACGTAGCCCGGCGCGACCTCGACTTCGAGATACCCGGTGCTCAGGAGCACCGCACGGAAGCGACGGTACGTCGGCTCGTCTATGCCTGTCTTCGCGAGTGCCGTCGAAAGCGGGACGGCGTCGGGCGGACCCTGCTCGTCATGGGCATAGACGGGCGGTCCCACATCGCGTAGCGGTATTCCGTTCAAGTCCTTGTAGAAGCGCGTCGCGTCGGACATCGAGCGCACCCGCCCATCGGCCAGTATGTTGTGCACGAGGGCTTCGAGGCGCGCGCGTCTGTAGATGAACTGAGCGTATTCCACCCCGCGGCTCAGAGGAGCTATACCGAAGTAGCCGGCCAGCACGACGAGAGCGGCAGTCGCGACTCGGAGCCATGATTGCCGTGACCGGTCGTAGACGGCCTGTCCCAGCAGAAAGAGGCCACTGCCGACTGCTACGAGCGCTGCTGCGCTGAGCGCCATGACCACGAGGAATGGATTCAACTCGCGCGCGAAGACAATGCCGCCCCCGACGACGAGCAAGCTCGTATAGTAGACGGCGAGCGGTATCTGCTTCAGCTTCACACGCCTTCCGTGGATCGTGAATGCGCTATCGTAGTCTCGGACTCCACGTGAGCGCCTACGGGAGCGCACTGTGATGGCGCGCTCTGGCGGCTCCTCCACAGTGCTACGAAGGCGGCGAGCGCGAACAGATTCAGCGCCACTTTCCACTCACCGCGATAGACGTTACCGAGTACGAGACTGCCATAAAAGCCGGGTTGGATACCGAACTGGGTCGCCCCAACATACAGATTGCACTGCAGGCCAACCACGACGACGAAGGAGAAACCGGGTGTCCAGATTTGGGCGACCTGGAGGCCTTGCAGTAAGCGCGAGAGAGTCCATCCGCGGTCCTCATCCCGCCAGAGCCAGAGGCCCGCAGCGATGGCCATGGCTCCCAGCCCTTCGGTCGATATGAGGTACCACGCGGGCAATACGCGCTGGAGCACTGGCCAGAGCGTGAGCACCATCACCACCGCGCCGCCGGCGATCTCGGATCCCGCGATGATCTTTCGGAACCTATCCGTCACCTGACCTCCGTGTTCGCTCTTCTCGCCGACCGCTCAGTCGCGACGGTCGCCTACTAGGCCGACGGAGTAGTGCCAACATGGGTAACCTTTCCGGAAGGCGGTGAGGAGGGCTGCGGCGGCCAAGATCGGGTGCGAACCTCTCGCGACACCACCAGGTTGGGCGACAGCCGTGACAGGACCTCCGCCGCGACTTCGGCCGCCGGACGCATTGTCTCGACCTTTGGGGGCGCGTACCGAGAGGTACGTGCCGAAGCGGTCCCGGATGACCGCTTCCTCCCGCATGGCCGATCGCTGACAAGACGGCCGCCCGAGTTGTCGCCGGACGGTCTCGCCCACGCAGGTCTCGAGGTCGAGCGAGGGGAGGAGCACGAAGGTCGTGGTGCTCCGCTCTATATCGCGCCGAAGGTCGGCGTGCTGCCGATAGATCGCCGGCGGATACGTCATGAATCCCGACGATAGCGCGAGAACGCCGTCTTGCTGGTCGTTAGTGATAGCGCGATAGGCCTCGACGTTCGCGCGCGCATAGGCATGATATCCGTGAGAGGCAATGAATCGATCGATGTCGCCATGCGCTTCGACGAAAGACCGATCCAGGTCGAGGAACGGGAGCCCCAGCAAGTCCGCGAGCACTTCGCCGACGGTACTCTTGCCCGCCCCGCCGGAACCGATCAGACGAATCATCATCAGCAGGATCTCAGTAGTGCTTCGACGCGCTCGCGAAGGAACGCAACGCCGGCATCCACGGGGAGCGCTGTCGTGTCGAGGACTGGCACGTCCAGCGCATCTGCTTGCCCTCGAAGGTACGCAGCCCAGCCGTCCATCTGTGCGGTAGCGAGCTCCGGTTGCCCGCGTGGCCCGCGCAATCGCGCGTTGCGCTCCGGGTGAGCGCAGTCCACCAGCACCACGCTGCCTCGTGTCACACCGTGCGCAGCGAATGCGTCCATCACCGCGCGCGGGCGGACCTGCGCGTCGAGGACCGCGACCCGCACTCCTTCTTCGTTGCGAGCGAACCGGGCGAGCCACGCATCCAGGCCCCACGCCTGGAACGCCCATCCGCTCCCGAAACGCGCCACGATCTCGGCTTCCGACGGCACGCCGATCGTGTCGAAGTGGTAGCATCCGACGCCCGGCAAGTCGAGCGCCGCCAGCCGGCGGAGCAGGGTCGTCTTCCCCGCGCCCGACGCGCCCACTACCACTAGTATCGCCGGCATTTGCGGCGGGCGTCCGCCCGTATCGTTCACGTGCATTCGGAAATGGCCAATCCGTCCCCCAACGCCCGCTGCGAGTTACAAAGCGGGCCGGTTCCGATCGGCCCGCTTTGGCGGCTTCAGTGCGCCATCAGACCGCGCCCGCGGGGTCGCGCGTCTCTCGCTACACATTCCAGGAGCTCGGCCGCGATCAGTTCCGGCTCGGGGACGTACAACCGTACCATGCCTCCTGGCGAGAAGATGCTCGATTCGAGGCGGCCTTGCCAGCCACTCACACGTCGGCCGTCCGCGCTTGTCCGGTGCAACGACGAGGGTGCTCAGACACTCCGGATTGGTACCCTTTGGCCAGCTGACGTGCACGGCCGGCGCGGTCGGCAGCTCCTGGCAGTCGTAGGGGCCGAAAGGCCGGTAGCGCGTCGTCCAGGTCTCGGGGCGGCCCGGCACCCAGTGGCGCGGCAGCTCGGGGAGCATATCGTGCCAGGTCGCTCCGGTGGGTAGGCCGCGCGGATGTTGCAGCAGGCCGTCCAAACCACCGGGACCGACCGCCAGCCCCGGCAAATCCATCAGCCGCAGCCCGAGCCGGGCAAGCTCCTGTTCGATTTCTGCGCGCTGATCCAGGTTCATCAGCTCTTCTCCCAGGTGAGAAGTAGTGCCCACCCCACGCGGAAGTCGGCAGTGGACGCCGACCCACCAGTCAGGAAGCCGGTCAAGTTCCCACCCACTCGCCAATCGATGACCGGCTCGCCCATCTGCATGCCTAGCAGATGCGATACTTCGTTACCGAGCTTTCGGATCGAGCTCGTCGTGGCTAAGCGTGGCAGCGATAGAGGCAAGTTGCGGGTAGAGAAACCGATCGCCGCGGACTTCGGGCGGCCAACTCCCTTCGTCGTGCAGCGAGAGCCATCGTACTGCGTCTATCGTTGCGATGCCGTCCACGGTTGCGGCGCGCGGCTCGCCGTCACCCACTCGACACAAGTACGTACGCCAACGTCGGTAACGTGCATCCTCCGGGTGAGCGGGCACGTCCGAAAGCAGCCGCTCGACCGTGACCGCCAGCGTGGTCTCTTCCCGGACCTCGCGTTCCACACAGGCCTCGCCGCTCTCGTCGTGCGGCTCGCGCCCGCCACCCGGCAAAAGCCAGAAGTATTGGCCGTCCTGAAGAGCAACTCGGACCGCAAGAACATGCGCGTTGTGAATGACGGCCGCTTGGTAGCGAATGTCGCGGATGGACAATCCTCGCCTGGCCAAAATGGTACGGCTCCGGAACGCGGAGCTAAGCCGCAGAGCGCGACTGACGAGCCAAGAAGATGCTTTATCTTCGATCTACTCGCCACCTGAACCGCCCTGCGAGTATCAGAGGCCACGACCGCTCAAGTGTCGGGGCCTCCGTCAAACCACGGAGCGATTCAGACCTGAAGGCGACCACCCGTGATATGAGCAGCACTCTGAGCAACGATGTGACACTCCTCTCCTACGATAGGAGTCGCGATTGGTCGCGGTTGCCTCAACAACCAGACGCCTACGGCAGGTCGCACAACGGAGACCCGAGCTACCACAGAGGATCTTTCGGCCGCGATCGTTAATGGCCATGGGAATAGAGAATAGTCGACAGAACGGAGCAGATTGCCCGGCAGGTGCGGTCGGGGTAGACGCACCTGTTAGCGAGGGATGCGACCGGTGCACATGATCTACCAGAGACGGGAGTGGTCTCGTGCCATGGATTAGAGCAGCGGCCTACCGCTGATCGCCGGGAGGGCTCACTACTCTCGCCGAGCCTTCCCGAATTTCGTGCACGGCTCCTCGTGACTCGGATACGAAGCCGACACCGTTGTGAACCAGGACCTGTTCCACGTCGCCGGGGTCGCGGATCTGAAGTGGCCGGTCGCCTTGCCAGATGACGCTGAGATCCCGATTCAGAAGTGACGGCAGGAGCGAGTCGCTGAGCACGAAAACGTGCCCGCCGCCGACCTCGGATGCGATATGGTCGGCATGCGCCAACGGACGCCAGCGGATCGACGTCGTCGTGCTGACGAACACGCGCCCGTGCTCGCGCACCAGTATCTGTGAACCAACGGTGGCCATCTCCTCGATACGGCTGTCGTAGTCTTCCAACTTGAGTAGTCCCTGTTCGTGCGGCGCCGGGAGCGGCTTCCAATTCTGTCCACCGTCGGTCGTTCGCCAGAGCGAAGGCTGCCCGTCTTCAGTACTGCCATACAAGAACGCAACTGAGTCGGAGGAGCGGTGGAGGCCGAGCCCCACGACGATGCCGTGCACGCGCGGCACCGGTACATTCGACCACGTCTTGCCGCCGTCGCCGCTGCGGAGGAGAGTGATCGCGCGGTCAGCACGATGTGCCGCCAGCCAGACGTCACCGCCTATCGCGCTCATCGCTCCGATCTCCGTCACGTTCGGCAGAGATACCGATGACCACGTCGCGCCGTCGTTCTCCGTGCGATAGAGGACGGGCGCACTCGCCATGGGGTAGCGTTCACCCAGCCCGATCAGCACCGTGTCGCTGCCCAGGAATGCCAATCGCACGCCAATCCGCAGCTCGTCGGCTTCGACCGGGTCGGTGTTGCCGCCTAGGACCCGGCGCCACGGGCCGAACAGCGAGTCGGCGACGAACAGGCCGTCTCTCGCCAACCAGAGATGACCATCGGGTGCGAGCGCGAGCTCTGGTCGCCACCTGCCGCCGGGTATCTGGCCAGCAGGCGTGACCAGGGGTGGCCTTCCCGGCGGCCCATGCGCGCTGGAGCGGACGATTGTGGTGCCGGAGGGGGGACGGAAGGGCGTAGTGTCGGCTGGGCCAGCGCGTGTCATGGTGAAGGTGCCGCGCGCGCCGCAGCAATAGGCGTTCTGCACCCACGTACCGCGAATGGTGTCCGAGCGAATTCTACCCGCGAGTGATAGCGAGCCGTGCGTCATGCGCGGGATGAAGGTGACGTGCACGCTATCTCCCATCGGGATGCTGACACTCACCTCGTGCAGTAGATCCGGGCCCTCGCCGAATATCGAAGTGCTCACGTCCTGCGCGACTGGGCCGCCGAAGAAAGGACGGAAGTCGACATGATGCAGTCCACGCACGACGTGCACGAGCGAGTCCATGTCGTCGCCAGCCTGCATCGGGAGAATGCGCGGCCCGAGCTCCAGCTCACCCGCAACGGTGCGGCTCGTCGGCCGTGGTCCGAGCTCCGCCGGCGAGTCGAGGTGAAAGGAGACCCGCCAGCTACCTCGCAGGTCGCAGCAGGGGTTCGGAACACGGTGGTAGCGCAGCACGCGTGTCAGGACCTGACCCGGCACCCCGGCCAGCACTGTCGATGCGGTCTGGTAACCGGGCCGGCGTACCTGCAGAGTCTCAGCGCCGGCGGCGAGCGCGCGGATGCACGCCCAACCCGACGAATCGGTTATCGCCAGGTCTCCGCCGGCACCGGTCGATGCCTCCGCATCGGTGACGGGCAAGGTAGTGACGGCATCCGTCACCTGGATATCGATCGCCCACGCCGAGTCGACTGGCCGACACTCCGGCCGGGCTGCTGTCTCCTTCCAGTCGTCCGTCGCAGGTTGACAACCGCTCGCCAGCACCAGTATCGACAGAACGGCCCATGCGGCGACGGTACGCGATCGCAGCCTCCCCGCGCTACGCCACCGCGGCGGGCGCCTGCAGGCGATTGTGTTGATTTCCCGAGTAGTGCGCATGGGGCGTAGGTCGTGCGTAACGGCGTTGATTAACGGATCCTTGCAGCAGGTCATGCTCCATGTTGGTCGTAGTGACACGCGTGCCGTGCGGCGCGCCGCGTCAGGATTCAGGAGCACTATTGCCCTTCCTGATGAGCGGTCCGTAACCCACCAGCATGACACCTCCGATCACCCAGAACCAGAACAATCGCTTCGCGGTGACGCGGAGGTCCGGACCCGGAGGCCAAACTTCGACTCGGTGCGGCGGGGTGCGCTGACGGTACACCCAGATGCTGTACCCAGCCTCCAACCGCTCGTGGGCGTACTTCTTCGGCGCTACCATTCGGGCGATATGACCCGAGTCGTACGGAAAGGTGATGACCAGATAACCCAGGACATTCCGACCTTTCACTTCGCCTCGCACCGAGTCCGCGCTGGCGAGGAACGATGGCATCCGTTGCTCGTCGTATTGGTAGCAGGCGAGAGGCGGCAACGAGAGGAGCAGCAGGATGCCCGCAGTCGGTCGCAGCAGGCGGGGATCGCGGCGCACATGTCGCCATGCGAGCACGATCGCTCCCATGAAAATGCCGCCGCACGCTACGACGAAACCAAACAGGAGTACGAAAAAGAGGTCCAGTGGGGGCCAACCCATCTCCCGGACCAACCAGCCAGTTGTCGCGAGAACTCCGAAAACGAAACCGTGACGGTAGGAGACTCTAGACATGCGATGATTGACGGGACAGTGCGGCCAGACGCAGAGTTCAGCTGCGAGAGGATGAGATGAGAGCGCGCGGCGAGGCAGCGCGCAATGCGTCGCTCCCTCGTCAGGTGCAATGACCGTTATACCGCACCGATATGCGATCGATAACGCTGCGGCGATTACTTGTGTGATCTCTTTGACTCTGCAAGCCGCTCGCGAATCGACTCGGGGATGAGGAGATCATCAGCGATTGCGGCGATCTCCTCCTGTTCCGGCCATTCGCTGAGCGCGGCAGTCGCGCGACGGCTAAGCTGTAAACCCTCAACCTCCTCAGTGACTGCCATCTCCAGCGCAAGTCGTTGTTCCGGGTTCTGAGCGAGGAGCGGCTGCCCCAAGTAACGAACGGCGAGCCGCTCCCATGGTCGCAAGGGCCGCATCGGCGCAGGAGCGGGTTCGGTCGGCATCCGCCGCCTGCCTCGCTTCCGGTGCGGTTTCAGAGGCTCTCGGTCGATCTTCCGCTCAGCTTCGGCGACTCGAGCAACGGCTCGATCGATTGACGCACCGTTGCAAGCCGAGCCATTGACCCTTGGGAAGAACGAAGCGAGAAACGCCGCCGCGAACGGCCCCTGCAGATGGAGCTCTCCGCTGCGGCGAGGGACGACGAGGCTCGGAGGTGCTGCCGGCGATGACCTCTCGAACCGGATGTTGCTCAACTGCCATTGCCAGACGCGCTCGGGTGCGCCCATCTCGGGTACGATTTTCATCAACAGTCGCGGAGGATCACGCCAGATAAGACCGAACCAGACGGCCGCGAACAGCCCAGCGTAAATGCCAACATCGCGCGATCCGCTGGCGAGCCCCGCGCGAGCGCCAAGAACAACTGAGAGTACCATCGATGCGCCGGCGATCCACCAGAGGAGAGAGCGGCGTTGCTGCAGCCTGCGCCCGTATCGCCAGTTCGCAATATCGGCGTTAGGCAGGCCGGTGGCGCGGAGGAGCTCCAAGCCGTCGGTCGTACGGGCAAGCCCGATCCGCCCTCCTTCCACACGACTCTCAGCAGTTGTAGCGATCCGCTCAGCCTCTTCGAGCGCCTCCCAACGTTCTTCGAGTGGCAAGAGATTCCACTGCCGGCACCGAGTGCAGATGACCCAGACGCGTCCCCTGTCTCGATCGAATGCAATGCAGCGTCCAATCGGGAGATGGGCTAGCTCAGAATTACGCCCGAGCGATCGGCTGCAGCGGAGACAGTGGGAATACACGAAGTGTAATGTCGCAAGTGCAAGGTGGTGGTCTGACGCTCTGGCGTTCAGCTGCCGGCGAAGCGGGTCAGCTGCAACGCCATGTTAGCCAGCAGCGCCTCGAGCTCTGCCGGCGACAATAGGGTCTCTTCCAAAATATCCCTCCATCCGTCCGTGATAGACCAATGCCGCCGCCGGGGATTGTACAACCCCTCGATGTACCGGCCCACGGCCGCGCGGGCGTCCGCAGGGGTGTCCCATGTCTGCCGCCGGAGCAGCTCAAACTCCAGGGTCGAAAAGAAGCTCTCGACCACGGCGCTATCGTAGCAGTTCCCCTTGAGCTTCTCGAGCAGATGAACGGCACCGGTGCCTCGGAACTTCTGACTGTGGTCACCGTGTCCATGCTGCGCGCCGGCCCGGCGGTCCCAACGCCGCTTCTCTCACCGCAGCTGGCACGGTCTGTTACCCGCGTCCACGTGGAGGTCGAGCGCCCTTGGGCGCACCCGTTCAGGCTCGATACTGCACGACGAGACAGGAGTTGAGGCGCACGCTGAGTGGGACGCGGCATTCGCTCCACGGGACGCGCGAAGCCGTCCGGGGGCGTGGTCCCTTGCTGCGGATCAACGTCGTGCTACTGGGATTTCAGAAACGCCGACGCAAATTGTGTGACCGCCGCAGAACCAAGGAGGGTGAGGTGCGTCGTGTTCGGGATGATCGCGAGGCGGTTTGGCGATCGCAGCGATCCGTCGAGACCGGCGTCGCGTTGTCCGCCGCCCAACAGCTTGTAGAACTCCACGACGTGTTCAGGGCGAATCGCGTCGGCATCCGCAAAGATGAGCAGCGTCGGCGCCTTGATGTCGGCCACGGAGGCCGACCAATCGTAGCTTCGATTGGCGAGCTCACCAGTCTTCCTGAACATAGTTTCCCAGTTCACGGACGGATAAAGTGATGCGAGCGGCGATTTTCTCACGTCGGCCGCGATCATCGGCGCTGCCGAGGGCATCTGCGCGAAGGCCTCGAGGACCTCCGGGTAGTAGCCGTCTGATCGAAACGCGGCCGAGATCACAATCAATTTGTCGACGAGTTCGGGATGGCGGATCGCGGTCTGAAGCGCGACGAGAGCGCCGCTCGAGTACCCCATCACGCTGGCCTTCTTGATGCCGAGATGACCCATCAACGCGGCGACGTCGTCGGCGAAGGCCTCGAACGACCACGGCCGGCTGCTGTCCTTGCTCAAGCCGTGGCCCTGGAAATGTAGCGCGACGACCTTGTGCGCCTTGGCCATTTCCGCCAGCGGCGCACCGAACATCTCCGAAGGAGTGACGCCCCCGTGCAGCATGATCAGGGGTGGGCCGTCACCGTGGACCTCGTAGTACAGCTCGACGCCGTTGACTTTGGCATAACCCTTCGATTCCGGTGTGCGCATGGCTTGTCCTCCCGCCGTCGTCGTGTGCGCGGACACGGCAAAGGCCGCGGCAACGAGGACCAGAAATGGTCGGGGCTTTCTCATGGTCTCATCAAGGTGACGAGAAGCTCGTCCAACAGCTCGAACTGCTCGCCCGCTCCGCTCGTGCCCGTGCTGCCGGAGGCGATGGCGTCGTCGAGGGCTTGCTTGGAAGGATAGAGTTCGCGCAGGACCAGTAGCGTCTTGCCGTCCTTTTCCTCGAAGGTCACCGTGCTAATGGGACCATCGGCGCTCTCCTCGTTCACCCAGACGATGCGCGAGTGGGGCGTCACTTCGATATACCTGCCGAAGAACGCCATGGGCTGCTCGAAGGCAGGGTGGCTGAAAACGAAACGGTACGTGCCCCCCGTGCGGACATCGGCCTCGCAGGAAATGAAGGATATTCCAAACGATTTCGGCGCCCACCACCGCTCGAGCAACTCGGGCCTGGTCCAGGCCTCGAACACGATGTGCGCGGGGCCGTTGAAAGTGCGCGTGACGACTAGCTCACGCTCAGACTTTCGTTCTACCGTCGTGGGGTTCTTCATGGAGTCGGGCTCACTTTCCTTATGGGGTCGGGCTCATTTTCCTTTTCTTCTTCCATCGACTCTTTTCTCCCGCTTCAATTCCTCGACGATCCTGTCCAACTCGTCGAAGCGTGCGTCCCAGAGCTGGTGGTACCTCTCGATCCATGCCGCCTCTTCCTCCAGCCGGCGCAAGCCGAGCTTGCACCTCCGCACCCGCCCGACCTTTTCCGTGGTGACGAGCCCCGCCTGCTCCAAGACACCGACGTGCTTCTTCATGCCCGTGAGGGTCATACGGAACTTCTCGGCGAGCTCCGTGATCGAAGCGTCCGCATGCCCTAGCCGCTCCAGAATGCCGCGTCGGGTGGCGTCCGAGAGCGCGGCGAACGAGGCATCCAGGTGGGCCCGTTGAAACTGAACCATGTGGTTCAGTATAAGCCAACGAAGAAGCGAATGCAAGCGGAGGCGGGGCGAGGGCTGCGAGCATCAACTGACTCCCCCGATCCGTCACCACCCGCGGCTGCGCCCCGTCTGCTGCAAGGCCTCCTCGATCACCCGCCGCACGTCGGCCGCGGTCATCGCCGTCAAGAGGTCCCAGTGCACCACATACCGACTGTAGGCGTCCAGCACCGTGATGAGGAAATTCCAGCTGTCCGCGATCCGCAGATAGGTCAGGTCCGTGTGCCACCGCTCGTTCGGCTGCGTCGGGAGCGGCGGCGCCGAGCCCAGTGAACGCGAACGCTTCCCACCGCGACAAGAGATCCGCCTCCGCCAGGATCCGATACAGGCTGGATTCACTCAGCGCCGCGACCCCGGCGTCCAGCACTTGCCATGTCGGGCGCCGATAGCCATCCCGCGGGTGCGCCAACGCGTACGCGATCACCGCCGTCCGCTCTCGCGCCAGCACTCCGTCTCGAGAGGGTCGCGCAAGCGTGTCACAGGTCAAACCTGCGGTCCACCTCCCTGGTGGGCTCAGTGGGCTGCGAGCGCTGAAAGCGGGGACGAACGCAAACTCGCTCGGAGCGGCTGGCTGGCTGGACTATTCGCCATTGCTCGAATCGATCGTCGCGCTACTGCACATGGGCAACAGATGCAGGAAGCGCTCGAGCGCCGCCCGAAATTCACCGTCTCTGAATACGTCATTATGGCCGCCAGGCACTTCGACCCAGGCTTTCGGTCCGCGCGCCGATTCATACAGCGCGCGGGCCGATGGCTGCGGCACGATCCCGTCCGCTGAAGCGACCACAAACAGGGTCGGCGCGGAGATTTCCGCGATACGCGATTCCGAGTCGAATCGCTCCCGTGTCCACCGGAGCAGACCGACCGGGAACCACGGCACGCGCATGCGCATGGCATCCGGCAGACTCGCGAAGGGAGCGGCGAGAACGAGGCCTGCCGATTCACGCGTGCTCGCTAGTTCTGTCGCTACTGCGGTCCCGAGCGAGTGCCCGACTACGAGCAGGTGGTCCGGGGCAACGCCCTCGTTCACGAGATAGCGGTATGCCAGCTCTGCATCCTCGTACAGGTGCTCCTCCGATGCGTGGCCGCTGCTCGCCCCGTAACCTCTGTAGTCGAACACCAGAGCGTCGAAGCCCGCGGCCAGAAACGGCCGCATGAATCCAGCCTGGCTCGTGACGTTCCCCGCGTTGCCGTGCGTGAACAGCACAACGCAACCGCTCGGCTTCGAACTCGTATGGCGCAGCATCCACCCCACGATGGTATCGCCCTCGGGCGCGGGGATGCGGAGCACCTCACCAGCGTAACCCCAGGAATCTGGCGATATGTCTGCCGTCCCAAGAGCGCGCGGAGAGTAGATCAATCCAGGCAGCAAGGCCGGCCACACAAGATAGGCGAACACCAATGCAACGGTCGCCACCGCCGCGGCGATCCCGGTGGCAATCCGTAATTTTCTCAACGATGGGAGTCGAACGAGAGGGTTCAAGGTGCGGTGCCGCAGGCCATGCTGCCATCCTGGTCGTAGTAACACGCGGGCGCCGTGCGGCGGAGCGTGTTCGTATCTTCAGGCGCCGTACGGAAGAGGTGGTCGCGGTGGCACGTGACGCCTCGTGATGGTCAAGATGGTTGCTATGCCTCCTGCCCACGAATCGCCTCGGGATTGTCGGAGCAATGTGATTGCCCGAGTCAGTCAGCCAGTAGCGCAGTCTTCGGATCTACTCGGGCGGCGCGGACCGCTGGAATGCCGCTCGCAAGCACCGCCACTCCAAAGAGAACGACGGCAACGACTGCGAAGACGACGGGATCGTGCGGCGATTGCCGGAAGAGAAGGGGACCGATCCACCGTCCCGCCAAAGCCGCCACGATTATACCTATGAGCAACCCAGCAAGCGCGACACGAATACCGTCCATTACTACGAGCTGCACGACTCCGGTACGCGACGCGCCAAGCGCGAGACGCACACCCAACTCATGCTGGCGCTGCACGACGTTATACGCGATGACGCTGTAAACGCCGATGGCGGCAAGCACGAGCGCGAGCGCACCAAAGCTCGTGAATACCGTCGTGCCAATGATCCACGAACGCAGCGTCGCGTCGACGATGTCCTCGAGTGGTGTGATGGTAATGAACGACGTCCCTGGCATTTCGCGCTGAAGCCG
>DATCXG010000165.1:0-2214 GCA_036565945.1 Gemmatimonadaceae bacterium | reverse complement strand
CGGCTTCATCTGCGGCCGGCCGATGTAGCCGCGCGTGTGGCGCACCTCCTTGCCGCTCCCGAGATCGCGCAGCACGACGTCGCCATCGCCCACCTGCGGCACGAGCGACCAGGCGGCCCAGCGTCCGTCGTTCGAGAGGGTCACATCGCGGACGGAGCGCCACGAATCGAAGGCCGCCTGCGTGAGTGGGCGCCTGGCGTCGGGAGGGGATACATCGACAGTCGATGTATTGGGCGTTCGTGAGCGATCGCTTGGCTCGACGTTCGATGTATCGGGCTGTGCACGGGTGAAGCGCGCGGCACGCTCCCCGTCGCGGGCAGGGCGCTCCGGGCTTGCGCCCTGGGCGCCGAGCGCATTGGAGGCAGGGAGCGCGGCGCCCAGAGCGAATACGGCGACGGCCAGAAGGTGGCGACGCCCGGACGGAGACCCGGCAGGCGTGGTGGATTTGGATCGGCGCATGTTCGAGATGCTCGTGGCGGGGGTGGGAGCGTTCGGCCGGCGGGGAGCGCGGCGCGCGGTCTGAGAGGCGCCGAAGATCGCTCGGCAATGGCGTGGTCATGGCGACCGGGTCGTCCCGATAAAGTGTCCCACTACCGCCGTGCCTCGCAACCCGTGCATGCGCGAAGCTGCACTCAGGCGCTGACCGATCCGTGTCTTCAGCGCGATGCCAGGACAACGTTGACTCGATTTCGCTGCTTGGGTAAATTCCGAGGCTCAGAGATAAAAGGGGCCTGTAGCTCAGTTGGTTAGAGCGCACGCCTGATAAGCGTGAGGTCAGAGGTTCAACTCCTCTCAGGCCCACTCCCGCAACGGAAGACCCCCGCACGAACCGAATAGCGTGCGGGGGTCTCTGCGTCTCGCGGTGATCGCTGCCTCGCTACTTCGCCACCATCACGAACACCGCGAACTCCGTCCCTGTGGCCGCCGTGCGCTTGCCGGTGATCGAGGGGACGGACCGGCCTCCCCTTATCGGAATGGTGACGCTGCCTCCGGCGTACGTTCCGGTGATCACGGGCGGGCCGTAGAAGTCCTGCACGTCGCGCACTTCGTAGCGCCGCCCTGGCTCGAGCACGTCGGAGAGATCCACCTCTACACCGCTCTGCTCCGCCCAGTTGTAGACAATGACATTCGCGCGCCCGGGCTCGTAGCGATTCGGATGTACCAGCACACGCGACTGCGTGGGCACGGAGCCATCGATCACCACGTTGCGCGCCGCATTGAGGCTCGCCCATTTGACGATGAGCAGCTCGCCGACGAAGTAGTTGTCAGTGACCGTACCGTCGTAGTTGATGGGGCCCCAGTCGTAGCCGAGTCGGGCGGTGTGCTCGCCACGCAACGAAGAGTTCCGATAGCTGTTGTTATTCGTGAATACCAGATTTCGGAGAGGTGATTTGCCTCCGACCTGATAGTCCATCCCACCCGACATGCCGAACTGCTCCCCGACTCCATTGTTGAACGAGGTATTGCGTTCGATGATGTAGTTGTTGAGGGCCGCTTTGTCGGAGCCGTACACGTGGACGCCGTACCCGAACTGGTTGAACAGAATGTTGTCCAGGATGCGCTGGGTACCCGTGCGGTTCTGGCCGTAGATCCCGTGCGCGGAGTGATCGGCGGTCTGGCCGTGGAAGCCGTTGCTGTAGATGATGTTGCCGTAGGCTTCCTGGTCGGGACCCTCGCTCCACATGCCGAGCCCGTTGCCCGAGTGGTCGTGGACGACGAGGTTGATGAACCGACAGCCGGGGCAGTGGGAGTCTATTCCCATGACGTCCCTGCTGCCGGTATTGGTGTTCGCTACCTCGAAACCCCAGTACCAGGTGTACCTACCGTTCACGCCGATGGAGCCGTCGACGGTGGCCCGCTCGTCAAAGTACTGGCGAACGATGATGGGAGCGTCTTCCGCGCCCGCGAGGGTACTCGTGAAGCGCCCGGAGTACGTTCCCCCGAGCAACCAGAGCGTGTCGCCTGGCTGGATCCGTCCGCCGGCGCCGCTCAGCGCAGTCGGGAGATCCCACGGGTCCGCGATGGTTCCGGCGGAGCGTGTCGTGCCCGACGGTGACGCGAAGAAACTCCTGGCGCCATGGGGCTGGGGCGGCCCGCCTGGGCCTTCGGTAGGTGAGTCGAGGCCGGAGCAGGCCACGACCGTGAGAAGCGAGAGCAGCACTCTGGCGAAGCCAGCGGCGCGGTTTCCTGACATACACCACCCTCCCGCGGATC
>DATCXG010000043.1:0-2114 GCA_036565945.1 Gemmatimonadaceae bacterium | reverse complement strand
CATCTTCGCGGCCTCTTCGTTGGTGAAGAACGCCATGCCCTGTTCGGTGTGGAAGTGGTACTTCACCCAGAACTTCTCGCCGGCCGCATTGACCCACATGTAGGTGTGCGAGCCATAGCCGTTCATGTGCCGCCATGTGCGCGGCAGCCCGCGCACGCCCATCAGGTAGGTCACCTGATGCGCGCTCTCGGGGTTGTTGGTCCAGAAGTCCCACTGCATGTGGTTGTCGCGGAGACCGGAATCCGGCAGACGCTTCTGGCTGCGGATGAAGTGCGGGAACTTCATCGGGTCGCGAACGAAGAACACCGGGGTGTTGTTCCCCACGAGGTCGTAGTTGCCCTCCGACGTGTAGAACTTCAGCGAAAAGCCGCGCACGTCACGCCAAGTATCGGGGCTGCCCATCTCGCCGGCGACGGTCGAGAAGCGCGCCAGCATGTCGGTCTTCGTGCCCTTCTGGAACAGCGCCGCCTTGGTGTACTTCGACACGTCCTCGGTGGTCTCGAGCACGCCGAACGCGCCGGCGCCCTTGGCATGCGGCTGGCGCTCTGGCACCTTCTCGCGATTGAAGTGCGCCATCTGCTCGAGGAAATGCACGTCGTGCAGGACGATCGGGCCATCAGGCCCAACGCTCAGTGAATTGCGGTCGCTGGGCGCGGGCGCACCCGCGCCGGTGGTCGACTCGGGTGCTGGCTTCTTGTGCGTTGGGTCAGTCATTCAGTGACACGCTCCATTAGGGCTGGTTTAAGCCTGTGGCGGGAATGCTCGCTGTGGCGATGCGTGGCTGCTCGACGCGCGCTCGATGTGACTTGGGGCGCGGGCGCCATCCTGACTAATCTAACACAATGTCGCTGCCGGCGCTGCGAATCTCAGCCCCGTAGCGCTGCCTCAATGGTCGCGATGTCGATCTTCTTCATGGGCATCATGGCGTCAAACGCGCGCTTGGCCGCCGCGCGATCCGTGCTGGTGACCGCCTCTGTGAGCGCGATGGGCGTGATCTGCCATGAGACTCCCCACTTGTCCTTGCACCAGCCACACTGGCTCTCCTCGCCGCCGTTGTCCACGATCGCGTTCCAGTAGCGATCGGTCTCGGCTTGGTCGACCGTGGCGACTTGGAATGAGAACGCCTCGTTGTGCTTGAACTCGGGGCCGCCGTTCAGGCCAACGCAGGGGATGCCCATCACGGTGAAATCGACGGTGAGGACGTCGCCTTCCTTGCCCGACGGATATTCCCCCGGTGAGCGAAGGACCCTGCCTACGGACGAATCGGGGAAGGTCTTCGCGTAGAAGCTCGCGGCCTCCTCGGCGTCGTGATCGTACCAGACGCAGATCGTGTTCTTCGCGGGAGTCACGGCGTCAGTCCTCAGAAGTTGGGAGATGAATGTCGAACCTCCGTGCGCGCGCGGCGGTTCCCTTTTCCGATCACCCTTCCGCGAGTGCCTGGGCCACCTGCTCTGCCTGCCAAAGGTGGCGCTGCTGATGGCGCGCGAGGATGGTCAACGCGGAATAGAGACTGTAGCGCACGCGGGCATCGAATGGCGAGACGATCCTGACCTTCTGCAGCGGGAGCCCGTCAGCGGCTCGAACGCAGCCGACCTGCTCGGCCTGCAACTGCGCGAAGGCTTTGCACAGTGCCTCGGGCGACTCGGTGCCCGAAGGAACGAAGGGCGCCGGCGTGCGGCTCTTCAGCCTCGCCGGAGGGCCGCTGCTGAGCCAGAGGAGCCAGCCGAGTGGGTCGTGGCGATAGCGCCGTGGTGCCGCACCTCCGAGAGCGCGCGCCTGCGCCAACGCCACATCAAGGAGTGGCAGGAAGGCACGAGCGGTGAGATTGAGATGCGCTACGCACTCGGCAACGGACCAGCGCTCGGGTGCCGGTCGCCGGGACCACTGCTCGTGCGGGAGTCGTGCAGCCAGGCGGTCGAGCCGATCCTGCGCCTGCTGGAACTCTGCGGTGAGTGACACCAGCTGTGGATGCATCGAATCTCTCCCAGGCTCAGTGGCGGAGAAGCGTCATGGTATGGTGAAGCAGTCCGGCGTCTCCCGGCGCCCCGTGCCCAGGCACTACGATGCGCGCCTGTGAATAGCGGGTCGTCGCTCGCTCGATCGCCACGGTCCAC
>DATCXG010000109.1:0-12127 GCA_036565945.1 Gemmatimonadaceae bacterium | reverse complement strand
GCGCGACTGCCGCCACCATCCCCGATTCTGTCAGTCATCGCCAACACCTCCGACGTCTACTCGTCACCAGCAACACCCAACAAAGAGGGCATCAGTGCGAATACCGCGCCGCGGGGTACAGTCCCGGGGCCGTGCCGTACGCTGGAGTGGACGACCTGGCCCGCGGCGCCCACCGTGCTGGCCCCGCCGCGCCGGCGATTGATATCTTTATAGTCGCGGCACGACAGTTAGGTGGTCACCAATCTCCCCGACCTCCAGACAAAATGGCAATCCGCTGCACGCACCTGGATCAGATCCGCGATGTCGAGCCCCGCACGCCAGAAGGCTGCGAGGAGTGCCTCCAGATGGGGGACCGCTGGGTTCACCTGCGGCTCTGCTTGACCTGCGGCCACGTAGGCTGCTGCGATTCATCAAAGAACAAGCACGCCACCAAGCACTACCACGCAACGGAGCACCCCATCGTGGCCTCGTTCGAGCCGGACGAGAACTGGCGGTGGTGCTACGTGGACGGGATCGCGGTGTGAAGGCGAGCTGGCCGCACACGCCAGATGATCAGGGCCTCGCGGCCGAGGCGGGTGTGTCCGCCGGTTCGAGTGCCATGGTGATGGCCTTGCGGAAGACATCGGACGGCTGGGCGCCGGAGAGCGAGTAGCGATCATTCAGGATGAACAGCGGCACGCCACTGACTCCACTCGCGGCTGCCTCCTGCGCCTCGCTGCGGGTGCGCGCGAGCTCACCTTCGTCTCGCACCAGCGCCCTGACCTCGTCCGCGGTGAATCCGTGCCGGGTCGCTACATCTACCAGAACCTCTACGTCCGCGACGTTACGCGCGTCGAGGAAGTATGCCACGAATAACGCGTCCGTGAGCGCGCGCTGCGTCCCCTTCTCGTACGCGTGCCGCAGCAGCGTGTGCGCCGCGATCGTGGGGTAGGCGTACGTCAGCTTCGAATAGTCGAGTGGGATGCCAGCTCCCCGTGCCGCAGCTTCGACACGCGCGAACATCGACCGCGGATCGGCCCCGTATTTCCGAGCGAGCATCTCGGCAAGATCGACTCCCTCGGGCGGCGCATCGGGATGTAGCAGGTACGGGTGGTGTCGCACAATGACATCCAGATCGTCGCCGAAGGACGCAATCACCGCCTCGAGGCGCCGCGTTCCGATGAAGCACCACGGGCACGCGATGTCGGAATAGAGGTCGATCTGCAAAGCGTTCACAATTCACTCTCCACGCAGGGATGCTGGCGACCTCGCCAGCATCGGGGGAGATGAAGACGACGCGATCGCAAGCGACCTCTAGTAACGCGTTCCGACAGTGTCCTTGTTCCCGCCATCACGTTGGCCGGCAAGGTCCGGCCGCGTGCGCAGGAGCGTGGCGTACGAGAGATCGACCGGTTTGTCGTATATGATGCTACCGGGCTCGCGCGACGTGACGAGTGATTGGACCACGTCGCTCCTGGCGACTGTCGTGAGCATCCCGGCGCGCTGCCGGGCGTCACCCAGACGATCCTGCTCGCTCTCGCGGCACGCGGTGAGCGCGACGAGCAGCGCGAGCGCGGCGACCGGTCGTACGAGGTCCCTCATGCGCCCGCCCGGTCATCCGACGGTGCGCCCTCGGCGAGCCATGCGCGATAGTCATCGGCCTCCGCCGCAAGGCGCCACTGGTGCCAGATGGAAAGCGCCATCGCGCGCGTCGCGCCATCGCTCTCGCCCTCGGCGAGGCAGCGCGCCACGAGCCAGCGCTCGAAGTCGTCCGCCTCGGGCGCCTCTCGCACCACCGCCCCGAGCAGTTCGCGCTGGATGTCGAGCCCGATCGAGTCGGCAGTCGTGTTGCGCGATCGACGCCGCCGGCGTCCCTCGCTCGCATCGAGGGCACCGAGCAATCCCTGGCAGAGCTCCGCGGGCGTGAGCATCAGGCTACCAGGCGGACGTCAGGCGCCCACGCTGGGCGCGGCGGCCGAGCATATCCGCGCTCCTGGGCGGCAAGGTCGATGGGCACGGTGGCGAGGTCGTACCGCACGAGCACGTGTGGCGCGAGCATGCCGAGCGTTGTCACAGTCTTGAGATAGCCATGACAGCTATCGCAGACCTCCACCCTGCCATGCCGCTCCTCCCCCTCCCCCTCAGCTTCCACTACCAGGAAGCCGAGTCGGTGGTGATCGATCTCGTCGCAGAATACACAGTGCAGCACGGGGAGCGACCAGTCGGCGGTGCAGCATCCGCAACGCAGTCGCCGGTCGCGCTCGATACCGCGCATCTCGGCGAGCACCGGCCACGCGCCGCACACCGGGCACCAGCCGCGCTGCCAGGCGGGCGACACCTCTCCGGCGAGAGAGCGCGCGCAGGCGTGCAGCAGCGGCATCGCCGCTAACTGCCCCAGCACGGCGATCGTCTCGGGTGATACGCCCGTCTGAAGGGCGATGCGCAGCATCGCGGCATCGTCGCGCGCGATCGCGGCGCGGATGAGCTCAACGGCATCGACGTCCTCCGTAGCACAGAGCCCGATCGCGCCGCCCAGCCGCTGCACGTGAGAGCGCGCGCGCCTCCCATCCAGACGCAGCGTGCTGCCGTGCAGCAGCGGCGCGTCCGCGTGACGCTCGACGGGAACGGGAACCACGGTCGCCCAGGCAGCATCCTCTGCCTCGGCGAGCGTGAGGTCGACGAGGCTGACCCATGGCTGCCAGGCCGGGTCTACCGTCGCGTCGGGCGCGGCGCCGGGAAGTCGCCCGGGAGTCCCGAAGTGGGAAGAGGTCCTGGACATTCTGACTCGGGTAATAGGCACGGAGTGCGGGAGTACATCAGCGAGCCGCCGTGCAATTCAACCATCATCTGACGATTGTGGACATCAGCGCCCGCGCCGCCGCCACGCACTCTCGTGGCCTCGGGCGAGACGCATCCCGCTGCCAGCGCCGTGCAACCGAGCAGCGCCGCGATGCGTAGCCGGGCCGTCACCGGGTCACCTGGGTTCCGACCACGTGCACCTGCTCCGACGACAGTAGCACTACCACGCGCAACAGAAAGCCGCCTACGAGCACACACGCCGCCGCGACTGCCACGTTGTGCGCGCCATTCTCCAGGCGCCGCCACCCCATGCGCAGCGGCACGAGGATCCCGAGGCCGATCACACCGAGCAGGAGCAGCACGCCCCACGCACTCAGAAACGTGCGCGCCACCGCCCCGAGCGAGACCAGAAAGCACACGAGGGCGAGGCCTTCCAGAAGGAGAGTGTCGCGATCGAATCGTGCGAGCCAGGCCATGGTAGATGGCGGCTCGATGCGGCGCCAGCGCGCCACGAGCAACAGCGTCGCGATAGCCGTGGACACACCCGAGAGTAGGAACAGCACGCCGAGCCACGACGAGTCGGCCCAGATGGGCCGATTGGTGACCGCGAGCAGCACGCCAGTGTAGCCGGCCAGGAATAGCCCGCCCACGATCCCGCCAATCGCCCCGATGATAGCCAGTGGCGCCTCGGCCAGCAGCCGCAATGGCCCCCAGCGCAGCCGTCCCTCCTCGGCGAGCGCGCCCACCGACGCTAGCAGCGCGAAGAAACTGAAGAGCAGCAGGCCCCACACGCCCACCGACATCGGCGACCACCACTTGAACATCGGCCGTCCGGTATGGTTCTCGAACACCATGTGCCAGAAGCGAAGTGGCACGCCCAGATCGACAATGAGCAGTATCCCGCTGATCGCCGCGCCGACGAGCGAGAGGTAACTCGCCAGGCGCACCACGGGGCGATCCTCGGGCCGACCGAACAGGCGCAGCAAAGACGCGAGCAGCAGCGCACCACCCGAGATGCCGCCAACAAAGAAGTACAGAATTATGAGCCAGCGGAAATGCGGCGGCGTCGTGAAGAACGTGTCGGACAGGGCGGCCTGCATGCTCATCGCCATGCTCATCGCCATGCTCATGGCTTCTCACGCTCCTCCGTGCCCTTCGCCTTCTCACTCGCGCTCTTCACCTCCATCATCCGACGCGCTCGCAGGGAGAGCGCCCCGACCATCGTCACCGCGATCGCTCCGATCGTCGATAGCAGCGATCCGCGGACCAGGTTGCGCGTCGGCATCTTGGGCTCGCGTGGCAGGCCGTAGACCTCGGGCTCATCGACGAGGAGGAAGAACGCGTTGAGCCCGCCGAGCGGACCTTCGGGGTCCGCACCATAGAGGTACGCACCCTTCTCGCCCTGCGCCTGCAGTTGCGCCACGCGTGCCCCGGCGCGCTCGCGCAACTCGGAGATCGGACCGAACTGGATCGAGTCCGTGGGGCAGGCCTTGGAGCACGCAGGCTCGAGTCCGACGCTGATCCGATCGTAGCAGAGCGTGCACTTCTGCGCCGTCCCCGAAACGTGATTGACGTCTATCACGCCGAAGGGGCACGCGCTGATGCAATCGCGACAGCCGTTGCACGTGTCGGACTGGATCACCACGGTGTCGAATTCCGTACGGATGATCGCGCCGGTGGGGCACACCTCGAGGCAGGGCGCCTGCACGCAGTGCTTGCAGACATCGCTCATCATGAGCCACCGCCCCTCGTATGGCTCGGGGAACTGCTCGACGAATTTGACGTGCCGCCACGTGTCGCCGCTCAGGCTCAGCGTGTTGTCGTAGCTCTGTCCACTCATCTCGAGGTGCGCACCACCATCACCACGCGCGGGCAACTGGTTCCACTCCTTGCACGCCACCTCGCACGCCTTGCAGCCGATGCAGACGGTGGTGTCGGTGAAGAACCCCATCGGCTCGTTGGTGCCGGCGGGGCGAGGCGCGGCGCGCGCAGCGGGCGCTGGCGCCTGTTGCAGGATCGGGAGGGCTAACGACATCAGGCCTTCTCCACGTTGCACACGAAGGCCTTGCCCTCGTGGATCGAGACGTTCGGTTCACCCACCCAGCTCGTGAGATCGTTGGCTACGTCTCCTACGGCCAGGCCCTGCCAGCCCCAGTGCCAGGGCATGCCCACCTGGTGAACCCTCTTCCCACCGATGTTCATCACGCCCACGCGATTCGTCACCAGCGCACGCGCGCGGATCTCGTGACGCGGCGTGGTGATCTTCACGAAGTCCAGATTGGCGATGCCGCGTTCCCGCGCAAGATCGCGGCCAATCTCTATGAAGAGCTCCGGCTGCAGCTCGGTGAGGTGAGGCAGCCAGCGACTCATCGCCCCCGAGAGGTAGTGCTCGGTGAGTCGATATGTCGTGATCACGCACGGAAAGCGGGGGTCGCCCACCGGCGCGATAACGTTGTAGGGTTTGCCGCGTGCCCACCATTTGAACACGGGGCTCGACTGCTGCTTGTAGAGCTGGTTGTGCACCGGCGACTCCACCGGCTCGTAGTGCACCGGCAACGGGCCGTCGATGAGCCCAGTCGGCACGAACAGCCATCCCTTGCCGTCCGGCTTCATGATGAACGGATCGGTGCCGGAGAGCGCGTCGAGGCCGATGCTGTTGGGCTTCGCCCGAGCGTTGGGTGGCTTGGTGAGCTCGAAGTCTGGCGTATCGTAGCCAACCCATCGTCCGGGCTGTACGGGGGCGCCAGTAGCGGGATCCACCTCGTTGGGCGCGCCGGCATCCCACCATACCCAGCGCTTCCGCTCGCTCCACGGCTTGCCCGCCGGATCCGCGGAGGCGCGATTGTACAGCAGCCGGCGGTTCGCGGGCCACGCCCACCCCCAGTTCAGCTCCGCCCCGGGCACCCCCGGTGGGTCCGGCGTGCGCTGGGCCGAGAGGTTACGGTCCCACGCCGGAAAGACGCCGCAATAGATCCAACTCGCGCAGGTCGTCGAGCCGTCATCCCTCAGTTCGGAATATCCGCGTAGCTGAGTCGTCGGGTCGGCGCTCTGATAGCCGTTGATCTCGCGCAGTATCTTGAGCTCGTCGGGCTCCCCCATCGGGTCGGGCGAGCGGCCCATCACGGGGTCTCGTTCGTAGTCCCAGAGGAGGTGCTTGAACCCCTCGTCGCGCGGCAGTGTGCTACCCGCGTACTTCGCCTTGAGTCGCTTACCGAGCTGGTAGTAGAACCAGGTGTCGGTGCGGCAGTCGCCGGGCGGATCGGCGGCCTTGGAGTGCCACTGCAGCATCCGCTGCGTATTCGTGAAGCTCCCGTCGTATTCACCCACCTGTGTGGACGGGAAGAAGAAGATCTCGGTCTTGATGTCCTCCACCTTCACGCTGCCGTCGGTGATCTCGGGGCCGTTCTTCCACTGCATCGCAGTCTCGGTGAGCCAGTTGTCTTTCACCACCAACCAGTCGAGCTGGCGCATCGCGGCACGCTGTGCCGATCCATTGAGCGATGTCGCCGGGTTCTGGCCGACGCAGAGCATCCCCTTGATCTTGCCCTCGGCCATCGCGGCCATCGTCGCCATGTGCGAGTGGTCACCGAGGATCTTGGGGTGCCACTGGTAACCCCACTCGTTCTCCGCCGTGGCCGCGTCGCCGTACATCGATTTGAGATACGACACCATGAACCTGGGTAGATTCGCCCAGTAACCAGTCGGCGTCGTCTCGGTCGCGATGTAATCGCGCAACGTGTCGTGCTTCTTGAGCACCGACGGATGGCTCATGTAGCCATGGATGGAGTGGTAGAGCGTCGGCACGTCCGTCGAGCCCTGGATCGCCGCGTGGCCGCGCAGCGCCATGATGCCGCCGCCCGGCCGCCCCATGTTGCCGAGCAGCAGTTGCAGGAGCGCGCAGCAGCCGATCATCTGCACACCATTGGTGTGCTGGGTCCACGCGACCGCGTATGCAAAGCTCGTCGTACGTTCGGCACCGGAGTTCTGCAGAATCGTCTCCGCAACCCGCAGAAACTTCGCGCGCGGGCAGCCAGTCACCTGCTCCACCAGTTCGGGCGTGTAGCGCGCGAAGTGGCGTTTGAGGATCTGCAACACGCAGCGCGGATCCCGCATCGTGGGGTCCTTCCTGGCTGCGGGCTTGAGGAGCGAGTGCACCAGCGCGTCCCAGTCCACCGGCGCCCCCGCGGCGCCCCGTCCTCGCGCCGCTGCATCGGGAGCTTGATGCCGCCCTGACTCACCGCTCTGTGCAGTCGCGGCAGCCTGCTGGCCCTGCACTCGCGTGACGGTACCAGCGTACTGCCAGCTCGCAGGGTCGTAGTCGCCTACGAAGCCGCTGTACGGCCACTGCGGATCTTCGGCGAACGACTTGAGCCCGGAGAAGACGCCGTCGAGATCCTCGGTGTCCTTGAAGTCCGGAGAGACGATCGTCGACGCATTGGTGTACATCGAGGCGAAGGTCTGGAAGAACGGATCATTGTTCCAGCGCTCGCTGCTCAACACGTGGTTTATCAGCCCGCCGAGGAAGGCGATGTCGCTGCCGGCACGGATGGGCGCATGGATGTCGCAGTTCGCGCTCGTGCGCGTGAAGCGCGGATCGACGTGGATGAGCTTGGCGCCATTCACCCGCGCCTTCACCGGCCAGCGGAACGCCACCGGATGGCACTCCGCCATGTTGGAACCCATGATGACGACACAATCCGAGTGCACCATGTCACGCGGATACATCGTCGCCGCGCCCCTGCCCAACCGTGCCCCCAGACCGGGGACGCTAGAGCTGTGTCATATTCGCGCCTGGTTTTCGATGGCGACGATGCCTAGCCCACGGCAGAACTTCTGAGCGATGTGATTGAATTCGTTGTCGAGTGTCGCGCCGCCGAGGTGAAAGATCGCCGGCGTCATGTTGACGAGTTTCCCGTCGCTCAGACGCTCGATGAAGGTCTCTTCGCGCGTCTTGCTCACGAGCTCGGCCACGCGATTCAGCGCCCAATCGAGCTCCACGACCTCCCAGTCCGCCGCGCCCGGCTTGCGATGCAGCGCCTTGGTGGGACGATTGGGGTTCTTGTGGAGCTGGAGGATCGCCGCTCCCTTGGGACAGAGCGTCCCCTCGTTGTGCGGGCTGCGCGGATCACCCTCGACATTGATGATCTCGCCATCTTTGACGTGCATGAGCGTCGCGCATCCCACCGCGCAGAACGGGCAGATGCTGGGCACCGCCCGGCTCTCCTTGATGCGCAGCGTCTGCGCCCTGGCGCGCGCTGGCGCTAGCGCGAGGCCGAGCCCGGTAATCCCACCGAGTGCCGTGCCAGCACCAGCCCCGGCGGCGTAACGCAAGAAGTCGCGGCGAGACAGTTCCATGGACACCCCTATCGCCTTTCAGGGATCATGTCGTGTTTCAGACGGTGGAGTCAATCACGATTGCAACCAGCCGTCACTCCGACCACTTTCTGTTCGCACGCTGCATGCCGACGGATTCATTACCCGCCTGATGTGCCGCTTGCTCAGAGGTGTTCCTCGGAGATGGCCATGAAACGCTCGATGGAAATGGCCACGAAATTCTCGAGATGATCGCGCAGCGCTCTAAGCAATTTCAGCGACGCGGCACGATCCTCCAGAGCTCGCCGTTCCCCTTGTCGGTTACGATGTATAACGCGCCGTCGGGGCCCTGGCGCACGTCACGCACGCGCTGATCGCGGTCTGCGAGGAGGTGCTCTTCACCTGTCACGCGACTGCCGTCGAGGGTGAGGCGGACGAGCATCTCGTCCTTGAGACTGCCCACGAAGAGGCTGCCGCGCCACGCCGGGAACGCATCACCAGTGTAGAACTGCGCGCCCGACGGAGCGATCACGGGATCCCAGTAATAGGCGGGCTGCTGGAATCCGGAGCGGGCCGTCACAGCATCGGCAATCTGCCTCCCGGAATACTCCTCGCCGTACGCCACGAGCGGCCAGCCGTAATTCTTACCCTTCTCGATGAGGTTCAGCTCGTCGCCGCCCCGCGTGCCATGCTCCACCACCCAGAATCGTCCCTGTGGATCGAACGCGGCGGCCTGCACGTTCCGGTGGCCGAGCGTCCAGATCTCTGGCAGCGCGTTGGGCCGCCCGACGAAGGGATTGTCCTGCGGAACCGAGCCGTCCGGGTTGATGCGCAGGACCTTGCCCAGGTGACTATCGAGTTGCTGAGCGTAGCGCCGCATCGGCGTGTCGGATCGCTCGCCGAGGGTGATGTACAGCTTCCCATCGGGACCGAAGGTGAGCCGGGAACCGAAGTGCTTGTCACCATCGTATGTCGGCATCGAGCGAAGGATCACTCGCACCTGCTCGACTCTCCGCCAGTCGGCCGAGAGCACCCCGCGCGCCACGCTGGTCCCGTTGCCACCCTGCCGAGGCTCGCTGTAGCTCCAGAAGATGGTTCGGTCGGAATCGAAATCCGGGCTCAGTGCAACGTCGAGCAGGCCGCCCTGGCCCCGCGCGACTACGGCCGGCAACCCCTCGATCGGCTTCCCCACCTCACCGTCAGCCGAGACGACGCGCAGGCGACCAGGCTTCTCCGTGACCAGCAGGTCGCCATCCGGGAGAGGCTCCACGGCCCAGGGATGTTCCAGCCCCTTCGCCACCACGACTACATCGAAGGCGACGTCGGACGTGGTGCCGCACGCGCGAGTCTGGCCCGGGAATGCCGGGCGTTGGTCGGGCGCGTTCGGCTCGCGCTCCTCGAGCGGTGCGCATGCGGTCGCGCTACCGGTCAGGCTGTCAGCCTCCCCCTGTGAACCATCACTGCCTGCGGGCTTGCTGGAGCGTCCACTACAGGCCGCGCTCACGACAGCCAGGCAAATCATCGAGATGGATGCTACGCTGGGAGTGGGCACGGGTCCTCAACAGGGTCAGGATGCGCGAACGCTCGCAAGGGCACGGGGCTGGAGGATATCGGCACCGAGGCGTAGCAAGAGCCAGTCCAGTGTCATCACGCGCCATTGTGGAAGCCACTCACCAGCCGCGCACGCGCGGCCATACCGCGCTGACGTCACGGCTCCCGGTGCAAACGACTCGATAGCTCTCATGCTGCGCAACGGTGGCGCACGCATGATTTGGCAGGATGCGAACACGGGTACCGACCGGTAACTCCGGCAACACCGCATCGCTCCCGGGCCGAACTGCCAGCGTCCCGTGCTCCTGACTGGCCTCGACCATCACGATATCGCGGTACGGCTCACCGTTCATCGAAGTGACCAACCCATAGCCCTGATCCACAGCCTGGCTCGCCGTGCCGCGGTCGCGCGACATCGCCATCCAGCCGGCGTCGGTGATGATCCACCCCTTCTCGGGACGGTGGCCGATGACCGTCGCGACAACGGACACGGCCAGATCTTCGAGCGTGCACACGCCGAGTCCCGCCATGACCAGGTCGAAGAACACGTATACCCCCGCGCGGACTTCGGTCACTCCATGGAGGTCGTGTGCGAAGTGCGCGGTTGGCGTGGATCCCACGCTGACGACCGGGCACTCGAATCCCTCCGCGCGCAGCCGCTCTGCCGTTCCGACGGCCACGGCTCGCTCGTTCTCCGCGGCGGCGACCAGAGCGTCGCGCGTCGTACAGTGATACGATTCGCCAGCATGGACGATCACTCCGCGCATTCGCGCACCGCCATCCTCCAGGACGCGCGCTACCTCCAGCACCCGCTGGTCCCCGGGAAGCAGCCCGCCGCGGTGCCCGTCGCAGTCGATCTCGATCAATGTCGGGATGCGGTCGCGGGTTCGCTTCGACGCCGCGGCCACCGACTCGGCCTGCTCGACGCTGTCGAGGATGACGCACAGATCCACGCCACGACGCCTGAGCCCCGCGACGCGCTCGAGCTTGCCGGGCGCGATGCCCACCGCGTAGAGCATGTCGCGGAAGCCCGCCTCCGCGAACGCTTCCGCCTCGCGGAGCGTCGAGACGGTGATGGGTCCGACGCCACCGTCGCACATGCGTCTTCCGATGTCGATCGACTTGTGGGTCTTCACGTGGTGGCGGAGCACGACGCCGAGCTCCGTCATGCGGCGCCGCAGGCGGGCGACGTTGCGATCCATCCGCTCGGGGTCGAGCGCCAGGAAGGGCGTGCCCACCGAGTCGACGGACCGCTCGTAGCCCTGTACCATCTCATCCAGTCTGCTCATATGACGTGGAAGAAACGCGCCCGCCAGAGATATGGCAACGTGCTCGGGCACGTGATAGGCAACGTACCCGGGCACCTAAACGCGTGCGCGCGCGTTTGTCAGATAGCGATCGGCCATCCCCTGGGGTTGGCTCCTCGGCATACGCAATAGTGACTGCTGCCAATCTGCTCTGATCAATCTGCTCTCATAATGATTCCGCTCTCCATTCTCGACCTGGCATTCATCATCCAGGGCGGCGACGCCTCCCTGGCACTGGCCAATTCGCTCGACTTCGCGCGGCACGCCGAGCGGCTGGGCTATCGGCGCCTCTGGCTGGCCGAGCACCACAACATGACCGGCATCGCGAGCGCCGCGACCGCCGTGGTGATCGCCCACATCGCCGGCGGCACCTCGACCATCCGCGTGGGGGCGGGCGGGGTCATGTTGCCCAACCACGCTCCGCTCATGGTGGCGGAGCAGTTCGGGACCCTCGCCACGCTGCATCCGGGACGCATCGACCTCGGCCTGGGGCGCGCACCCGGTTCCGATCAGGCCACATCCCGCGCCCTGCGACGCGACCCGTCAGCGGCCGATACGTTCCCGCAGGATGTCGTGGAGCTGATGAGCTACTTCGAGCCCGCCTCCCCGGGGCAGGCGGTGCAGGCGGTGCCCGGCGTCGGGCTCCGCGTGCCGATCTGGATCCTGGGATCGAGCCTCTTCGGAGCGCAACTCGCCGCGGCACTCGGACTACCCTACGCCTTCGCCTCGCACTTCGCGCCGCGCATGATGTACGAGGCGATCACGATCTACCGGGACCGCTTCACGCCGTCAGGGCGAGAGGGGGCGCTGGAGCATCCGTACGTGATGCTCGGCGTCAACGTCATAGCGGCCGACACCGAGGACGAGGCGCGCTACCTGTTCACTACACCGCAGCAGATGTTCGTCAACATCCGGCGTGGCCAGTCCGGTCCCCTGCCGCCGCCCAGCGCCGGCTTCGACAGCCAGCTAGCACCGTGGGAGCGCGCGGGGATGGAGGAGATGCTCGCCTGCTCGATCGTTGGCGGTCCGGCGGAGGTGCGCCGCGGACTCGCGGAGCTCATCGCGAGCACCCAGGCCGACGAGTTGATCGCCACCACACCGCTCTTCGACCACGCGGCGCGAGTGCGCTCGCTCGAAATCCTGATGGCAGCGCGAGAGTCGCTGGCGAGCGCCGAGGC
>DATCXG010000103.1:0-3654 GCA_036565945.1 Gemmatimonadaceae bacterium | reverse complement strand
GTCTCGCCGTCACGCTCGGCATTGATGTGAACGCACTCGAGCAGACCGTCGAGGAGTTCAACGCCTCCGTGAGGGGAGGGGCCTTCGACCCCGGCCATCTGGATGGTTGCTCCACGGCAGGCATCTGTCCGCCCAAGAGCAACTGGGCGAGGCGGATCGACACCCCACCGTACTACGCCTATCCGCTGCGGCCGGGGATCACCTTCACGTACCTCGGAGTGCGCGTGGATGAATGGGCGCGAGTGCTGCTCCAGGACGGGAGGCGCACCAGCAATCTGTTCGCGGCCGGCGAGATCATGGCTGGCAACATACTCGGCCAGGGATATCTGGCCGGGTTGGGAATGACCATAGGCACCGTATTCGGCCGGATCGCCGGACGGGAGGCAGCGGCACATGCCCTCGGTTGACACCATCGCGGAAGCGCGCCGCTCCATGGAGCTGTGCAACGCATGCCGCTATTGCGAAGGGTTCTGCGCCGTGTTCCCCGCGATGGAGTTGCGGAGGGCATTCAGCGACGGCGACCTGAATTATCTGGCAAACCTGTGCCACAACTGCCGTGGATGCTATTACGCGTGCCAGTATGCGCCGCCGCACGAGTTCGCGATCAACATCCCCAGGACCCTGGCGGAGGTGAGGAACGAGAGTTACGCAGACTATGCCTGGCCGGCCGGGATGGCCAGGCTGTTCCGGAGCAATGGAACCGTGGTCGCGATCGTGACGGCGTTGGGTATCGCGCTCGTGCTCCTGCTCGCGGGGTTTCTGCAGTCACCAACCGCGCTGTTGCGTGCCCATCACGGACCGGGAGCGTTCTATCAGGTCATCCCACTGGGCATCATGACCGCGATCGCGCTCGCCACGACCGCCTACTCGGCGATCGCGATGACGGTGAGCTCGGTCAGGTTCTGGCGCGACACTGGTGGAGGCCGGGTGACGCTTCGGTCGCTTCTCGCGGCGGCGAGCGATGTCGCGACGCTCAGGAACCTCGGCGGTGGAGGGGGAGGGTGCAATGACATCAACGAGCGCTTCTCGCTCGTGCGGCGCCGCTATCACCACGCCCTCTTCTACGGCTTCATGCTCTGCTTCGCGTCGACGAGCGTCGCGGCGCTGTACGAGCATCTCCTCCACCGCTCCGCACCGTATCCCTTCTTTTCGATACCCGTGCTGCTGGGCACGGCCGGCGGGTTGGGGATGCTGATCGGCAGCGTCGGGCTGATCTGGATCAAGCGGACAGCCGATGATGCGCCCACATCACGCAGCTTCCTGGGAGGCGAGAGCGCACTCCTGGTGCTGCTCGGGCTGTGCGCGGCGACGGGATTCATGCTCCTCTTGATGCGCTCGACGAGGGCGATGGGGCCGCTCCTGGCTCTGCATCTCGGCATCATCTTCGCGTTTTTCCTGGTGATCCCATATAGCAAGTTCGTTCACGGATTCTACAGAGCAGCCGCGTTGCTGCGCGCGGCCCACGAGCGCGACATCGCGGCATCGGGCAGAAAAGTCGTCGTCCCCGGTCTGAGTGTCGGGGCCAGGAAATAGAGGATCGCTCGGATTCAGCTCTGACGCTTGTCGTGCCGCGCTGTAGGTGAGGCGCTCCATTTCCGGATGAGGGTTCTCAGATGGCAGCCTGGTCATACGTGCCACCGTCGCCCGCAACGCCCTTTGACGATGCTAGCGATGAGAGGCTGATGGAATTGATTCACCAGGATGACGCACTGGCCTTACGTCAGCTGATGGTGCGCTACTGGCAGCCGGTCGTGGCATACACGCGCAAGATCCTCGAGGACCCCGATGCCGCGGCCGACATGGCGCAGTACACTTTCATCAAGGTGTGGCAGAACCGCGCGCAGTGGATCCCGTCGGGGAAGGTGGGTGCTTACATCTTCCGCATCGCGCGCAATGCCGTGGTCAACGAGCTGCGTTCGCGACGTTCGCGGTCTCAACTCAGCGAGAGTCGCGGACGGGACAACTTCCGGGCTTCGTGGAATCCCCTCGAGCTGTTGGAGGAGAAGGAGTTGCGCTCGGCTCTCGAGCAGGCGCTCCACCGCCTCCCGCCACGACGAAGAGAGGTGTATCTGCTCGCGCGCGACGGCGGTCTCTCGCATGTCGAGATATCGGAAGTAATGGGAATCTCCCCACAGACGGTTGCGAACCAGATGTCGTCCGCGATATCGGATCTCCGGCGATACCTCGCGGGCGTTCTCGAGGAGAGGTAGCGGGACGCGCTGCGCACCCCGCTACCGCTCACCCACTGGACACCGACTGATCGACCCGGATTCACGGCCGCATAGTAGTCGATTCGATTTGCCGTGTTAGATGGGACGACGATATCGAACGGAGTCGTGCACACCGATCGGAGATCCGTGTGCATCGCCCCCACGCGATAGCTCACTTCCGCCCCACCGCGGCAATGGTGGTTCTCCCCTTCGCAGTCGGCTCCGCAACTCCAATATCCCGTGAGGTGCCTCGATGGCCCTGTCGTTACGGATACTAGCTACGACGGTGTTCCTGCTGCCGCTGCTCGCGCCACGCGTAACCGCGCAGGGAGAGCAGGTAGGCACGGTAACGGGACACATAACACGCGCGGGTGATCTGCCGTTGGACGCCGCGCAGGTATCGGTAGTCGGCACGACGCTCGGAGCGATGACCGACGCCAATGGTGCATACACCCTCACGCGAGTGCCGGCGGGCCCGCAGCAGCTGAGGATACAGCGCATCGGTTTCGCTCCCGTGACTCGTGTCGTGACGGTGAAGGCCAACGAGTCGGTGACGCTCGACTTGCTGTTGAACGAGGCGGCGGTTTCACTCGATCAGGTGGTCGTCACCGGAACCGCCGGCGCCGCCCGACTCCGCGAGCTGGGGAACAGCATCTCCCAGGTCGATGTCTCCAAACAGATCGGCAGCCCCACCAATGTGGACGCGCTTCTCCAGGCGCAGGCGCCGGGGATGACGGTGCTGGTGAGCTCGGGGCAACCCGGGTCGGCCGCGCAGATACGTCTGCGTGGCAACGTGAGCGTGGCGATGAGCAATCAGCCACTGGTCTACATCGACGGCGTCCGAACCCAGAGCGATCCGTACAAGAAGAACGTTTCGGGCGGCGAGAGCAGCAACCGTAGCAACAACGACGTACAGAGCCCGCTCAACGACATCAACCCCGCCGACATCGATCACATCGAGATAATCAAGGGCGCGGCGGCCACTACGCTGTACGGTACGGATGCCAGCGCCGGCGTGATCCAGATATTCACCAAGCGTGGAATGAGCGGCAAACCGCAGTGGACCGCCGACGTCGAGCAGGGCTTCAGCCAGTTGCAACCCTTCGCCCCGAGTCCGGCCGAGTTTGCCTACCTGGATCCGTGGCTCAAGAAGGGACGGCGCCAGCGTTACGGGCTCTCGGTTCGCGGTGGCACCGATGCGCTGGACTACTTCGTCTCCGGGCTCGGCGATGTGAACGATGGAGTGCTCCCCAACGACCACGAGGAAAGGGAGTCGCTGCGGGGCAATTTCACATTCCCCGGCTTCAAGGGGATGAAGATCCAGTGGAACAACTTCATCACGCGCTCGGCTACCAGGACCACGCCCACGGGAAACAACTCCCACGGTCTCACGCTCAACGTCTATCGCGGCGACAACAACTTCTTCGGTACAGACGATCCGGAA
>DATCXG010000097.1:0-2186 GCA_036565945.1 Gemmatimonadaceae bacterium | reverse complement strand
GAGCGTGTTTCGGTATAGCCGAGGCGCGTTGCCGCGCGACTCCAGCAACGCCATCGCCGCTGTCTCAGCCGGATTGCCCGGCTCCTTGCTGTAGCAGTGATCGGGTGACAATACCACGAGCCGCGCGTCGAGATCGTCCGGTAGATCCTGCCCCGACTGCGGAAGCGGGTGCACCCGGTCGAAGTCTCCAGTGTTCCGCAGATTGGCCCGCACCCGACGGTCCAGCTCCTGCAGGACCTTGTCCGGATCCCGCTTGAGATCTTCCGCGCGATCTTCGGCGAGCTTGGTTACCGTGGGCTGCGTGGAATACCAGTAGCGCGGGCCGTCCGCATAGAGGTATGTGGCGGCGCCCGCCAACCTACGCAGGGCATCGCCAAATACCGCCGGTGTCTCCCCGGGCATCACGCAGCCGAGCTTCACGCGTCGGTCTTCTATGCCTCGATTGGCGGCGGTCACAGTTGGAGCGGAGCCGAGGTAGATAGTCCGCGCCACGCGCAGGCATGCTGAGAAACGGCCCAGGTTGGGCACCTCTGCGTCTATCCTCCTCGGGAGCGACTGAGGTCCGTCCACATCCTTCCCGATCACTGGCAGCCAGTTGTCCGAGAGATACCGGGTGAGCTCGGACTGAACGCGCGAATCATCGAGCGGGATATTAGCCGGGAGGATCAGCGGATTGCGATCTCCCGACTCCCATAAGCTATGAATGACCGCGGCCATCAGCCGCAACACGCCACGTGTCCTCTGGAACTTCACGAGCGTGGACCAGTCGGTGTACAGCCGGTCGAACACCTCCGGGTGGATGGGATACGCTGCCCGCATACGCTTCTCGTAGTCGGCATCGCGGCATTCTCTTGGGAACTCCTGGTGCTGCGTCCGATAGAGGTCGTAGAACTCGCGAGCCACAGTATCGCGCGCCACGTAGCCCTGCTTTTCCACGAGCGGTTCGAATAGACGCCGACGTACGATCTCGAAACCTTCCTCCGCAGTCGCTGGTCGCCACGATGCCTCCACGCGTCCAACCGCGTTGCGCAGCCGGTCGAGGGCCGCGCGGCCGCGCTCTCCGCCCACTTCCACGTCTTCGGCCTGCGCGTGAGGGGACCCGCTCGTGTCGCTTGCCGGGAGGCTTATCACGAGTAGGCACTGCTTCGCCAGCTTGGCGCTCTCGGTAAGAACCTGCGCGAAGCTGAACTGTGTCTCAAAGCTCCCCGCCGGCAGGTCGGCCGCGTCGTGGAGTTGGCGAGCGTAGGCCACCCACTCGTCGATGAGGATCAGGCAGGGCCCGTACTCCTCCATCAGCTCGCGTAGCGCGTCGCCAGGGCTGGTAGCGCGCTCGTCATCGGCTGCAATGCGGGCGAACGCCTTCTTTCCTCCGAGCTGCCAGGCCAGCTCGCCCCAGAGTGTGCGAACGACAGTACCGTCGGGCTTCGTCACCGGGTTGCCCGGCGAGATCTTGTTCCCCACGAGCACCACGCGGTTCACCTTCGGGAACGACTCCACACCGGCCTTCACCATCACCGCGTCGATGCCAGGGAGCTCGATGGGATTTACACCCGAAAAGAGGTGATACAGCGCGAGCATCGAGTGGGTCTTGCCACCGCCAAAGTTCGTCTGCAGCTGAACGACCGGATCGCCACCGTGCCCGGTGAGGCGCTCCGCAGCGTTGACTAGGAGGCCCGTGAGACTCTCGGTGAGATACGTGCGGCGGAAAAACTCGCATGGATCGCGATACTCATCGGATCCCTTGCCGAGGTGCACCTGCCAGAGATCCGCCGCGAACTCGGCTTGCTGGTAGCGACCGCTAGCGACATCGGGATGCGGGCTCACGACCTCACGCCAGGGCACGAGTGTGTTGGTTCGCTGGCTCTCGATGGCCGTGCTCGAAGACTTCCGTCTCTCGCCGCGCATCTGCTCGTCGAAGCGGACACGCAGGAGCTCCGTCTTTAGCTTCTCCACCTCTTCGCCCTGCGGGGCAGACACCGCCGCGAGCAATCGACCCGCGGTGTCGAGTGATCGATATGCATCATCGCTCGAGAAGTTCTTCTGGTGCGCCCAGCGGTTCCGCACGTCGCGCAGCTCGTTAACAAAGCTGCGTTCGGCCGGGCCTAGGGTCTTGCGAAAGACTTCGTTCCACCCCTCCCACATGAGCTTCAATTGTGCGGCGGCATCCCACTCTCCGGGTCGGTACT
>DATCXG010000057.1:0-6643 GCA_036565945.1 Gemmatimonadaceae bacterium | reverse complement strand
CGCATCGATGCGGCCAGCCACTCGGCAGCGCGCGTCATGTCACCACGATGTTCCGATCTCGCACTCACGCTCGGTATGCGCAGGAACTCGAACAGCTCCTCGTGAACGCGCTCCTCGTGCGTTGAGAAAAACTCGGCCAGGTCGGCCGAGAGCGCTGTATCGGTCATGTCAAAGTCGTTGAATAGGTGGAGCCAACAGGGAGAATCGCCCATGAACGGAAGATTTCGTTTCGGGAGAAGGATAGCAAGACTACGGGAGGCAGGGTTCAGGGTGCAGGGTTCAGGAAACTACAGAGGGATCAGGAAGCAGGGATCAGGAAACTACAGAGGGATCAGGAAGCAGGGATCAGGGATCAGAAAGGGCTCCTCGGGGAGAGATCCCACCCCGCGAGGTAGTTCCTGATCCCTGCCCCCTGCACCCTGAACCCCGTAGTTACCTGATCCCTGTAGTTCCCCTGTTTCCTGATCCCTCTGTAGTTCCCCTGCTTCCTGATCCCCCTGTAGTCCCCCAGCACCCAGATACGTCGTACCAGGAGAGTGTCGCGGCCGCGCGTGATCCGCACGGTGGACCAGAGTCGGGTGCGGCCGAAATGGGGGCGGAGTACCTGGATCACCGGATCGACCTGGTCAGCACCGGAATGGGGGACGGGGAGCGCAATCACGAGATCATCGCCCGCACGCGCGTGGCGCGCGAACGACGGCCAGAGATCGTACTGGTTGGGACGGCTGGCGATGTTCAGCGAGAAGGTGAGCGGGTGCTCGGCCAGGTGAAAGGCAAGCTCCGACGCGTCCTGGTAGCGGTTCGCGGCAATCCAGGTAGAGTGACCCGCGTTGACGGAGCGACCGGCTGTGGAGGCAGCCTGAGCGACACTCGCGGCGAGCACGTCGTACCCTACACCACGAGCGGTGGGATCGCGCCCGGCGGCGATCGGCAGGAAGGGACTGAACGCTTGCAGATAGAGCAGCACCACGAAGGTGGCACCGAGTGCGCACGCGGCACCTAGCCATCCGCGCCAGATACGGCCCCCGCTGTATGTCGCAAGCAACACGGTGGCCGGCACGTAGGCGATCGCCTGCCAGTTCGCCTCGGCCGGCCGAGCGAGCGCGCTCACGCAGCAGAACAGGAAGACCGTGGCCGCCACCACTGCCAGCAATGTCTGCCTTGGCGTGCCGCGAACGAGGGCGCGTCCTACCATGAGCACTATCAACGCGAAGAGTATGGGCGACACGAGGCCGATCTGGCCACCGATGAGTGATGCTTCGCGCGCGAGTGCCGAGCCATCGCCGTGCGCGAGCCCATGCGAGAGTTGGAAGCGGAAGGAGATCCAACCATGACTCGCGTTCCAAGCGACCACGGGCGCGAACGCGACCAGCGCAACTAGGGCCGCCAGGTAGGGGGCCGGCGTGGCCAGATGCCTGCGGAGCTGGGCCGAGAGGAGGAGCGCCACGAGGACTCCGAGCGGCAACAGAAAGGCGTTGTACTTCGATACCATGGCGGCACCGAGCGCCAGACCGGCCGCGAGCCACCAGCCCAGCGAACGAGCGCTACCCGGCGCGGCGGCCACAGCATGGTCGAGCAGGAGGAGCGCCGCCGATACCGCCAGGAGAAGCGGGGCATCGGGCGTGGCGAGCACCAGTCCAGCGGCCGCCAGCGGCATACAAGTGATGATCACCGCGGCGCGGAGCGCTGCGTCGTCGCCGCCGATTCGTCGCGCGAGCAGCACCAGGCAGAGCGACGCACCCCAGCCGGCAATCACCGATCCCAGGCGCACGCCGAAGGGGGTCACACCGGCCAGCTCCGTTCCCGCGCGCACGAGAAAGGCGATGGCGCCGGGGTGGTCGAAGTAACCGGCCGCCAGGTGGCGTGACCACTCCCAGTAGTAAGTCTCGTCCGGTACCAGAGGGACCGTCGCTGCGACCGCGAGTCTGACGAGCGCCGCGATAGTGACAACGGCAATCGCGGACGGCAACGCGGGAACGAGTGCCCTGGGCGCGGTCCTCCTGTTCCGGCGTGAGGCTCCGCCGGGCGCGCCGGCGATAGATCTTGTCGCTAGGCGGTAGCGCGTCGGCGCGCCGCGAGGAGCAACGCTATCGCGGCCAGTATCCAGCTCCAGAGAATCCATGAGATACGTTGGGCAACCGATAGGGTCACGAGAAGGTTCCAGGTGACTGCGGGGAGCGTTGCCGCGAGCGCCAGCTCGGAGCGGGCTGGATCGGGTGAGCGGCGCTCGATCACCTGCACCGCGCCACGCCGCCCGGTTCTGATGCGCTCCTCGATTGCCGCGCCCAGCTCCGCGGGAGCCATCGCCCTCCATCCGGGGATGCGTAAGACACTCCACGCGACCGCCGTGCGGCCCCATCCATGATTGTTCGATCCGGCTACGATGGCCAGATCGAGACTATCGGCCAGGCGCAGGATCAGCGCCCGATCGCTCTGTCCCTGTCCGATCCCGCGCGGTGCGCCATCGGAGAGCTCGATCCCGGCAAGACCACGCCCCGTTGACCTATCGGGGATTGGTATATGGTCGAGGTTCTCCGGAATCGTCTGGATGAACACCGCCTCGCCTCGGTGCAGAGCCGGCATCCCGAGCCGTTGGCGACGCGCCTCCACCCTGATCCACGCCGAGTCGCGCGCGGTGGCACCCAGCGCGTTGATGTGGTTGTGGTTGTCTATGAACTCCAGCCCGCTGAGCGTGACGAGGTCATCACCAGCGCGGCGTGGATTGAGACTCATGCCCGCCACGGCCCCGTCGAAGCTCTTGTGGTCGGTGATGTATGCTGCGTCGAAACCCGCGCCGCGATGCCAGTCTCTGTTGGCGCGCGCACCGAAGTCTGGGCGGCCGTCGTGCGAGGCGTTAGTGTGGCTGTGGACATCCACCTTCACGGCGTCGGGCCCGGCAATGGCAAGCGCGGCCATCGGACGCGGCGCGAGAATGCCGACGGCATAGAACGCCAGGAATGCACCCAGAGTCCCGAAGGCGAGAAGTAGCTCACGGAGCGCGCTGGAGCGTGAGCGCGCTCTGGAACGCCAGGTGCGCCAGAGCACGTAGAGCGCGGCGAGCGAGAGCACCAGCGCCACAGTCTGACCCACCGAGAGAAGCGTGAGCGCATCCATCACGTCGTACACGGGCGAGAGTACGAGATACGCGCCCGAGAAGATCAGACGCGCATCGGGCACGGCTTGCAGCGTGACCTTGTCCCTCACCGCTGGCAGCGCAACGGGCCAGGCCAGCAGGATGACGGCGGTCACCAACGCCGCACGCAGCAGCGGGCGCGCGTGGCGCGCAGGTGGCTGGGGCAGGGGGAAGCGGGGTGTTGTGTGGATCGGCGTCATCGAGCGCCGCGAGATGAATACGCAGCACCCGTGCTCAGTAGAATGCTCGCACGGAAGCATTCCACGCCGTGACAGGCGCTCTGCAATATAGGTATCGTCATAGGCATCGTCGAGCGAACCCGCCCTCCGCGCGTCGAATACGGTGGTGTCAGGTCTCGCAGCGACACGTGGCCACGCTAGCCCGGGGCAACCACCCCACGGGCGAACGGAAATCGCAGTAACTTTTCTACTTGCGACAGCCGTGTCGGCGACTGCCTCGGCGATTCACATACGAGGATCCATGAATAGACTCGCGAACGAGACGAGTCCTTACCTGCTGCAGCACGCGCACAATCCGGTGGACTGGTACGCATGGGGTCCCGAGGCGCTCGAGCGCGCCAGGAAGGAAGACCGTCCCATTCTGATCAGCATCGGCTACGCCGCGTGCCACTGGTGCCACGTGATGGAGCGCGAGTCGTTCGAGAACGAAGACATCGCGCGCCTGATGAACGAGATGTTCGTCAATATCAAAGTGGACAGGGAGGAGAGGCCCGACCTCGACTCGATCTACATGAGCGCCGTCCAGGCGATGACCGGGCAGGGCGGCTGGCCGATGACGGTGTTTCTCACACCCGACGGAACCCCGTTCTATGGGGGCACCTACTTTCCACCGGACGACCGGCACGGCATGCCCTCGTTCCCTCGCGTACTACGCTCGGTGGCCGCGGCGTACCGCGACCGGCGCGGTGACATCGAGAAGACCGCAACGCAGATGCGGCTGCTCTACGAACACGTGCGTGGAGAGGCGAGCTCCACCGGCGCGCTAACTCAGGAGCTTCTGGGCCGCGCCTTCGACGTGCTGCGGGCGAATTACGACGGGGACAACGGCGGCTTCAGTGGCGCACCCAAGTTCCCGCAAACCATGTCCCTCGATTTCCTCCTGCGCCACTGGCGGCGCACCGGCTCGCTCAGCGGCCTCGAGATGGCGCGCGACTCGTTCCATGCCATGGCACGCGGAGGGATCCACGACCAGATCGGCGGTGGCTTTCACCGCTACTCGGTGGACGCGCGATGGCTGGTGCCGCACTTCGAGAAGATGCTCTACGACAACGCGTTGCTCGCACGCCTGGGGGCGCACCTCTGGCAGGCCACCGGCGATCGCGAGGCGAGGCGTGTGGCCGAAGACATAATCGAGTGGGTCGCGCGCGATATGACGTCGCCAGAGGGCGGCTTCTACTCTTCACTCGACGCCGACAGCGAGGGACACGAAGGGAAGTTCTACGTGTGGGACGAGCACGAGATCGACGAGCTCCTGGGCGAGGACGCGCCCGTGGCGAAGTCGTACTGGGGAGTCAGCGGCAGCGGCAATTTCGACGGGCAAAACATCCTCCATGTGGCACTCCCTCCCGCGGAAGCAGCCAGGCGCGCCGGAGTTGACGAAGGTGACTTCGAGGCGCTGATCGGCCGCGCGAGGACGACGCTCTACGCGGCGCGCGCCAAGCGAGTACGGCCCGCATTAGACGACAAGGTGGTCGCTTCGTGGAACGGACTCATGCTGCGTGCCATTGCCGAATGCGCGCGCGCGTTCGATCGCGATGACTACCGCGAGCTCGCGCTCAGGAATGGTCAACTCCTCTTCCGTGAGCTCGTACGCGAGGAGAGCGGCGGCGCGCGAATCATGCGCACGCGCAGAGCGGGCGTGAGCAAGCTGGCTGGCTATCTGGAAGACCATGCAGCGGTGGGGCTGGGAGCGCTGGCCCTCTACGAGCTCACTTTCGACCAACAGTGGCTCGACCGCGCCCGCTCGCTCGCCAACGCGACGATCACCTGGTTCTGGGACCCCGACACCGGAGCGTTCTACGACACCGCACGCGATCATGAAGAGTTGATCGCCCGTCCGCGCGAGGCGACGGACAACGCCACACCATCCGGCACGTCGCTGGCCGTGGAGCTCCTGTTGCGGGTTTCGGAGCTGACGGACGACGCGTCCATGCGCCGCCACGCGACTACGGTGCTGGAGACATTCTCGGAACCCATGGCGCGTTATGCCTCCGCATTCGGTCACCTGCTCTCGAGCGCCGACATGGCCGTACACGGCGCGGTTCAGCTGGCGCTCGTGGGCGATCCCGCATCCAGCGAATTCGACGCGCTCCTGCGGGAAGCGGCCAGCCACTACGTACCGGCCATGGTGCTGGCTGGTGGGCCGAACCAGGTAAACGCGGGCGTTGCGCTACTGGAGAACCGCGCCCCGCTCGACGGCCTTGCCACCGCCTACGTGTGCAGAGCGTACACGTGCGAGGCACCCACTACCGCGCCGGAGGCACTGGGCGAGCAGCTCGAACGCGCGGTCGGGAGCCGAAGCACGGCATGACTTCGTGGTTCAAGCTGTTGCAGTTCCTAAGACAGCCCCCGGAACGGCTACAGATCGGCGCAGGTCTTGTTCACGCTGCCGCAGTTCTCGCAGACGAGCTTGCACTTGCGCCATACCAGCGCGGGCACCCCGCACACATCGCAGCACGGGCGCTCGGCGTCGGGATCGGGGTCCCGACGCGGACCGGGATCCATCGGTGGGTCGGGCGGACGATCCGTTGGGGGGCTCATCCTCCGCCCGCTACCATCCACCACACGCCCACTCCCACGCTCAGCAGGCCGGCGGCCATGATCGCGCCGCGATGGAGCCCATGGGACACGCGCGTGGTAGCGGAGAGCAGCCAGCCGGCGGCAGCGCTGAAGAGCGACATCGAGATGATCGTGCCCACACCGAATGCCAGGAGGAACACCAGTGCGCCGAAGCGCGAACCGGCGATGGCGACTGGTAGCGCGACCACGAGCGCGCCGGTGCCGGCGAGTCCGTGCAGCATGCCTATCCCCATGAGAGCGCCGTGATCGTGTTCGTGCGCCTCGCTCGAGCGATGCGTGTGCAGGTGCCAGTGGCTCTTTCCGTCATGCTCGTGCCTGTGTCCGTGCAGCCTGAGAGCACGCGACAACGCGAAAAGGCCGAGTAATACCAGCACGACTCCCACCGTACGCTCCGCCAGAGGTGCGAACCGATCGGGAAGCCGGAGCCCGCTCAAGGCAAGTATCCCGCCCACGAGCACCACGGTGAACGAGTGACCGATTCCCCAACGCGCACCCAGTCCCAGCGAGTGTCGCCACGATGGCCGCCTGCTCACGAACACACTCACCGCGGCGAGATGATCCGGCGCGAACGAGTGCATCGCCCCCAGCACCAGCGCCGTGGGGATGAGCAGATAGGAGGAGGTCGTCATGGGCGAAAGATAACGGCCAGCTGTACCGAAGTCAGAGGTAGGTGGGGGTCGGGTCTTGAATT
>DATCXG010000052.1:0-2281 GCA_036565945.1 Gemmatimonadaceae bacterium | reverse complement strand
GCCACACGCGGCCCCGCCAACGACGTTCACACCGCGACCTTCTCCCCAGCCATCACCGCCAGCGCCGTCTGCATCTCTGCTACCGTATTGTAGCAGTACGGCGCCAGGCGAACTGCACCTTCACGCACCGAGTGCGATATCCTGGCGCGTGTCAGTCGCTCCGACGCCACGCGCGCATCCTCGTGCGGTACGATGGATATTATTCCCGCCCGCCGGGCTCCCTCAGCCGGAGTGAGAAGGCGCACATCGTCGTGCTCCGAAGCCCACTCCACCGCCATGTCCACCAGGCTGGCCACGTGCCGCGCCACGGCCTCGGGACCGAGCTCGAACAACAGTTCCAGGCTCGCGTTGAAGCCGGCGAAGGCCTGAAATGGAAGAGTGATCACCTCGAACCGGCGCGCATCGTCGTGATACGTGAAGTCGTAGTCCACCAGCCGAGTGAAATCGTCTGAGCCGCGGGTGGACATCCACCCGACCGCGCTCGGCTCCAGAGTCCGCGCGAGCTCGTCTCTCACGTATACGAACCCCGAGCCCCACGGCGAGAGGAGCCACTTCTGCCCACCGCACGCCAGGATGTCCACATTGCACTCGCGCACATCGAGCGTGGCGGCACCGAGCCCCTGGATGGCGTCCACTACCAGATAGATGCCGCGCGCGTGACATTCGCGCCCCAGCGCGGCGAGATCGGTTCGATAGCCATTGGCAAACTGCACCCACGACACCGACACGACCTTCACTCCCTTCTGGTCGAGCGCCGCGAGCAGCCGCTGCTCATCAGGCAGGCCGTTCTCGTCACACGGGATCTGCTGGAACGACACGCCGCGCTGCTCGAGCGCCATCCACGGATACACGTTGGCGGGAAACTCACGGTCATAGCTCAGCACCACGTCGCCGGCGCACAGCGGTATGGCGCGCGCAGCCACGTTGATCCCGTAGGTGGTGTTCACCATGCACGCGATCTCCGCGGGCGACGCGTTGATGAGCCGCGCCACCAGCTCGCGGGTCTTCCTGACGGTCCCGAACTCGTGCTCGTCCGTGAGCCGGTACGGCTCGGCGCGCAGTGCGTTGAACTCCGCGATGGCGCGCAGCGTGCGCGCTGGTAGCGGACCGGTGGAGGCATTGTTGAGATAGATGGCGTCGCCGCGCGCCGCCCAGGGAAACTCGCGCTCTCGGAGCGCGTCCACGTCGTACGTCATTCGTCACCAGATGCGCCTTCGGCGCTGGCGGATGGTTCTAGAAGGAAGCGCGGGTCGAGCGCATCGCGCAGTGAATCTCCCAGCAGGTTGAAGCCCAGTACAGCCGAGCCGATCGCGAGCCCCGGGAACACCGATGTCCACGGCGCCGTTCGAAGCTGCATCAGGTCGCGCGCCGAGGCAATCATGGAACCCCAGCTAGGTGTGGGCGGCTGAACGCCGAGGCCGAGAAACGAGAGCGCCGCCTCGGCCATGATGGCACCTGCCACCCCGAGCGTTGCCGCGATCACCACCGGCGCGATGACGTTGGGAAGCAGGTGCCAGGTGATGATCCGCCGGTCGCTGGCTCCGAGCGCGCGGGCGGCCTGAACGAACTCCAGTTGCCGCGTGACGAGCACCTGGCCGCGGATGAGCCGCGCCATCCCCGCCCAGCCCACGACGCCTATGGTCACGCACACCGTGGTGAGTGACGGTTCGAAGGCCGCGGCCATCGCTATCAGCAAGAGCAGAGTTGGGAAGGCCAGGGTGATGTCTGCCAGGCGCATCACCAGCTCGTCCACCCACCGCCCATAGTAGCCGGCTATGAGCCCGAGCGTGACTCCCAGTGCGAGCGCTATAGCCTGCGAGACGAAGCCCACCGCGAGGGAGACGCGCGCCCCGTACACCATCCGAGCCCATACATCGCGCCCCTGGAAGTCGGTGCCCATCCAGTGCGCGAACGATGGCCTCTGGAGTTGGTTCGCGAGCTCGATCGCGAGGGGATCGTGCCGCGCGAGCAGAGGAGCCGCCATGGCCGCTAGAAGAAGCACGATCACGAGCGTCAGCCCGATTATCGCCCTGGAATCCGAGCTGAGGCGCGTCCATAGGAGACGTATCATCCGACCACCGGCACGGTCACGAGTGGCTCGCCCCCACCGGGTCGCGCAATGCGGGCGGTGTGTCGTCGGGCTGGCGTTTCCAGCGCCTGTGATGCCAGAAGTACTGCTCCGGCGCCACGCGTACCCACCGCTCGAGTGTTTCCGTGTAGCTGGTCACGAGCCGGTCCACGTCACTCTCACGGTCCCCGGTCGAGAGCACAGGGATCTCCT
>DATCXG010000035.1:0-5397 GCA_036565945.1 Gemmatimonadaceae bacterium | reverse complement strand
GCACGGCAGCCGGCGTCGCGCCGAGCCGCACGGCCAGCGTGCCGACCTCCAGACCCTTGCCGGACGCCGAATCGAGCACCAGCGATAGCCGCTCCTCCGGCGAGACGGCCGAGCGAACCCACGGCCTGGAGCGCCGGTGAGGTGGAGCCGGATCGTTGACGATTCCGCCACCGATGGTGATCAGCGGTGAGGCGTTCCGCAGCACGAAGCGATCGCCCGAGCGCGCCACCACGGGTTCATCCAGCACTATGCGCGCCTGCTTGCGCTCGCCTGGCACAAGGGCGCCTCCGGCTGTGATGACGCGCGCGCCGGTCTCGAGGGTGCCAAGGTGGAATCGCACTCGGGTGCGTGGTCCGAGCAAGCGCGGCGCGCCATCGAGAAGAGCGACTTCGGCCAGGATGGAGCGCGACGCTGTCCATGCGTCATCGTTGACCACCACCGCTCCTCGCGGCACATCGTGCACATCGACGCCGGCCAGCGCGATAGCCGCGCGAGTGCCCGCTACCGCGCACGGAATTGCCGAGCCGTGCGACTCGATCCCACGCACACGCGCCGTGCGCGTGGCGGGGAGAATACGTACGCTCTCCTCGCGTTCCAGGCGCCCGCTCCAGACGGTGCCAGTCACCACAGTGCCGGTGCCGCGAATCGAGAATGCCCGATCTATCGGTAGGCGAAAAAGATCGCCCTCCAACCGTGCGGGAATGGCTCGTGCCGCATCCGCGATCGCCGCGCGCAGTTCGTCCAGCCCCTCGCCCGTCACCACCGAGGTCGCACACACACGTGCCGCAGCCATCGGCGTCCCGGCCACCGCGGCACGCACATCCTCGCGCACCAGCTCGAGCCAGTCGGCTTCCACGAGATCGCACTTCGTGAGCGCTATCACGCCACCGCTGATGCCGAGTATCTGTAGAATGGCGAGGTGCTCGCGGGTCTGCGGCATGACACCTTCGTCGGCCGCCACGACCAGTAGCGCGAGGTCCACGCCGGTAGCACCCGCCAGCATGTTGCGCACGAATGCTTCGTGCCCCGGCACATCCACCACGCCAAGCACACTGCCGTCACCGAGCGGCAGCGAAGCGAATCCCAGGTCGATGGTGATGCCTCGCCGCTTCTCCTCAGCCAGGCGATCGGTGTCGACACCCGTGAGCGCGAGCACGAGCGCGGTCTTGCCGTGGTCCACGTGCCCCGCGGTACCAAGTATCATGGAGCGCACCACCCGCCGTGCTCCCAGGCGTTGAACGCGCGCAGCTCACGGCCATCGGAGACGTGCTGTTGAAGAAACTCCCGGAGCAAGCGCTGGTGGGCTCGCACCTCGCGTTGTCCCAGTGCATCCACCCGCCCCGCGCCGCTCCAGATCGCGATGCAGGCGCGCGCCGCGGCTGGCAGCGTGCGCCCTCCGGGGTACATCCTGGCGCAGGATCCACAGAGCACTCCCCCCGCCGCGAGGCTGAAGGGGAGATCGCCGTCGGCGGCCACCACGGCGTGACATACGCCGCACTCCCCCATCGATGGCGCGAAGCCCAACTCGGCGACGATATGCCAGGCACCGCCCAGGGCCGCCTCGCTCGCACTCGCCGAATCGGCATCGGCAACGCGGTCGAGAGCCTCGGCGAGAGCATCGAACAACACAGTGCCAGCCTCGTTCTCCGCACCGAAGCGCAGCACCAGTTCGGCGACCGCCGACGCGCCGGCAAAGCGCCCCAGGTCGGTGCCGAGCGCGGGACGCGAGCGCGTCACGTCGAACGCGCTCAGCGTCTGGAGATCACGCCCATCCTTGATATGGAGCTGCGCCACACCCTCGGCAAACAGCCCGAACGCGCTACCGAACCGGCTCCTCGCACGTCGCGCTCCCCGCGCAAGCGCAGACTGCACCCCTGCCTCGCGGGTGGCGAGCCGCACGATGCGCGAAGTCTCCGAGTAATCGAAGGCGTGCAGCACGATGGCGGGAGTGGAGAGGAGCATGAGGAAAGATAGTGGAATAACCCATTCTGGCACTCACCTTCCGGCCTCCAGACGCACACCAACGAGCAGTGCGCGGCGGGGGCTCCTGAAGCCGTAGATCTGCTGATAGCGCACATTGAACAGGTTCTCCGCTCGCGCTGTGAGAGTGACCGGCGCAGCGCGCCTAGACGTCGCAAAGAGGCCGAGCTCGCCTGACAGGTCGACCCTGGTGTACGCGTCCGACTCCACACGCTGGAAGCTCTGGAAATCAATGTCCACCCGGTCGCCCACGTAGCCCACGTTCAGGTGGAGAGAGCCACGTTCCGACGGACGGAAGCCAAGGGTGACGTTCGCGAGATCGCTGGGACGACGGAGGAGCCGCGCACCGGTGACGTAGGTGGCAGCGGGGCCAGCGTCCACCCCCGCATCTGTGACTCGGGTCATGAGTCGCGTGTAGCCGGCCACGATCTCCCATGCTCGCAAGGGCCGCACGCGCGCCTCGAGCTCCACGCCATTGGCCCGCGCCGCGCCAACGTTCACGTAGTTCGGGTCGCCGTCCGCGGGCGGCGCCGGGTTGTACTGGATCACGTCGCGGAAGTACTGGTTGAAGTACGTGGCCGAGAGGGCGAGCGCGCCGCCAAGAATTTCCTGCGATGCTCCAGCTTCCCAGCTCCTTGTGCGCTCGGGACGCAGCTCCGGATTGCCGAGAGCAAAAGGCGACTGCGACGAGATCTGATCGATCGTGGGCTCCTTGAACGCAGTGCCGAGTGAAGCGCGCACACTGGTTCCGTGGCCCAGGCGATAGCCGCTGGAGATGCGGTAGGTGGTGAACACGCCAAACGCGGTATTGTCATCCACGCGAACGCCAGCCGCGTAAGACACCCGTGAATTGACATCCCCGGCCGCCTGCGCGTAGTACGCGGTCACCGTGCGCCCCGCGGCGTCGGAGCCGGAGGAGTGCCTGCGCTGTCGCTCGTACGCCGCACCACCAGTGAGCGTGATCGCGGGCGCGGCGTAGAAGTTGATGCGCGCGTCGGCCCCGCTGCGGTAGGTACCAGTCCCGAAATCGTAGCAGAAGGCACACTGCTCAACCGGCGTATCGGGCAGGTCGGCCGAGCGGACGTGCGCGTCGGTAGCGTCCAGGAGCACACGGGCCTCCACGCGACGACTCAGAAACCGGCCGGCTTCCAGAGAGCCGATCCAGCGGCGCTCCGTATGGAACTGACTGCTGTCGTCGGCCACACCGAACGAGTTGGTCGGTATGTGCGAGAGAGCGTCGATGTAGCGGAGCGATACTCGCACGCTCGAGTTTGCGTCAGGCGCGAGGCGCAGGGCGCCGCTGAAGGTGTTGTTGCGGCTCCCGTTATTGAAGTCGTAGATGCCGTCGGAGCCGTAGTGCGCGGCTGACAGCGACCCACTTGCCCTCTCGCTCCCGCCCAGCACTGCGATGCTGCCCTCGCGCGCGCCGTAGGTACCTCCGCTCACTCCGAGCTGCGCACGCGCCGGCCCCTGGCCGTTGCGCGTGAAGATCTGCACCACGCCGGTGACGGCGTTCGCCCCGTACAGAACGCTCGTCGGTCCACGCACGATCTCTATGCGCTCCACATTATCGGTGCTCAGGTTGCCCAGGTCGATGAAGCCGCCCGGGTCATTGGCCGGCACTCCGTCGATCAGCACCTGCACATAATCGCTCTGTCCACCGCGCAGAAAGAGCGATGTCTGGCCGCCGTAGGAGCCGCTGCGAGCGGTGACCACTCCAGGCACCTGCGCGAGCGCATCCTGCAGCGTGGTGATGTGCCTCTCGCGCAACTCATCACCTGTGAGCACGGTGGCAGATATTGTCGGCGTGGCCTGTGCCACGGGAAGCCGCGTAGCAGTCGTGACCACGGGGGCCAGAAGTGTGGTATCGGCTGTATTACTCTGCGCCGTGAGCGCGGCCGGCGTGAGCGCGACAGACGCGATCAGAGCGGACGCGAGTGCCAGCGTAACGGCGACGAGATTGCTGCGTAGCATGGGATGAATGTTTCTCCAGAGCGAGTTGATCATCGTGGGCGTCCACGCAATGGGAGGAGTGCGGGAGCCCCAACGGCTGGATCCCGCGTGACGACGAGCGGCCAGTCGTAGACGGGCTCGAGGATCGAGGCGTGCATCACGTCTTCGGGCGGCCCGACAGCTGCCACGCATCCCTTGTGGAGCAGCACGATAGCATCGGCGAAGCGCGCGACGAGGTTCAGTTGATGACTCACGAGCAGCACGGCCGTGCCTTCCCGCGCGAGCATGGCGAAGAGCTCGAACATCGCCATCTCATGCCCCACATCGAGGAACGTGGATGGCTCGTCCAGAACAAGGGCATCCCCGCCCTGCGCCAGCGCCCGGGCGATGCGCACGCGCTGCCATTCGCCGCCCGACAGTTCGTGAGTGCCACGATCCGCCATCGTCGCTATACCGGCGAGCTCTATGGCGCGCGCCACGGCAGCATCGTCCTCCACTGCCGGCGAGCCCCAACTACCCTCGTGGGGGTAGCGACCGAGCGCTACGTACTCGCGCGCCGGCAGCGGAAAGGCGAGCGACTCGCGCTGGGTCACGACCGCGATGCGTCGCGCGAACTCCTTGCGCTCGATGTCGGCTATCGAGATGCCATCGACCAGAACGTCGCCGCGCTCCAGGGGCAGCGTGCGTAGGAGTGTGCGTACGAGCGTGCTCTTCCCGCTCCCGTTGGGCCCCACCACCGCGGTGACGCTGCCGCGCGCCGCCTCGAATGTCACATCGTTCACCGCAGCGTGGCTGGCGTGCGGGTAGCGAACGGTGACGTGCTCGAAGCGGATCACGTCAGCCGCCGGAGTTGAGCCAGGAAGAACGGCACGCCCACTATCGCCGTGACCGCGCCCAGGGGCAGCTCGGCCGGCGGATGCGCGATGCGCGCCACCAGATCTGCCATCACCACTAGCGCCGCGCCGGCTATCGCCGATCCCACGAGGAGCTCCCGGTGCCGCCGGATCCCGGCTGCACGCACGATGTGCGGTACGACCAGCCCGACGAATCCCACCAGCCCGGCCGCGGCTACGGTGGCAGCCGCGAGGAAGGAGCTGACCAGGTACACCTGGCGTCCCGTACGACGCACATCGATACCAAGTCCCGCGGCTGGTTCATCACCCAACGCGAGGATGTCGATCTCACGAGCGCTCCAGAGCAGCGCCCCGCCAGCAGCCGCGGTGTAGAGCGCTAGCCACCTCACCTGCGCCCATCCCGCTCCCGACACCGAACCCATCATCCACCACAGCGCGCCACGAACGGTGTTGGGCGGCGCACCTGCGAGCACCACCATTATCGCGGCGTTGGCGAAGGCGCCGATGATCACGCCGGCCATGAGGAGCACTCGCGGATCAGCGCGCCCGCTGCCAAGCGCGGCGCGCGATACGCCCAGTGCGGTGAGCACCGCGAGCGCGGCCCCCGCGA
>DATCXG010000020.1:0-2342 GCA_036565945.1 Gemmatimonadaceae bacterium | reverse complement strand
CGCCAACCTCCCCAAAGGCACGGCGTGGGCGCCGGTGGATCCGTCGCGCACGCCGATGCTGAGCCGGCGGATTGCGCTCGACTTGCATGGCGCCACTGTGGAAACCGCGTTGAACGCGATCAGCGAGGCCACGGGGCTGCGCTTCGCCTATAGCCGGGCGGTGGTGCCGGTGGACCGGCCGGTGCAGCTCGACGCGCGCAATATCACTGTCGCCGCGGCTCTCACCGAGGTGCTTCTAGGTACGTCGGTGGATGTGGTGCTGACGAAGACGGGGCAGGCCATGCTGGTCAAGCGCGGCGAACCGCTGGTTGCTCAGACTGGCACCATTAGCGGATCCGTCACCGCCGCGGGAACGGGAGAGCCGCTGCAGGGTGCGTCGGTCACGCTGGTGGGTGCGCGCATTGGCGCGGTGGTCAGAGCCGACGGGCATTATGAGTTCGCTGCGCCGTCAGGCCAGTATCTGATCCGCGCGCGACTGCTCGGCTATGTGATGCAGGACGACAGCATCACGGTGGTGGACGGACAGACCGCGGAGCACAACTTCACGCTGCAACGCTCGGTCGCGAGTCTGAACGCTGTGGTGGTGACGGGCACGCGCCAGCCCGGTCGTACGGCCGTGGATGCTCCCGCGCCGGTGGATGTGTTCACATCGGAGATGATCCGTCAGAGCGGGCGCACGGAGACGAGCCAGATTCTCGAGCTGCTCGCGCCCTCGTTCAACTTCCCGCGCGCCACGGTGACCGACGGTACGGACCACATCCGGCCGGCCACGCTGCGCGGACTGAATTCGGACCAGGTGCTGGTGCTGATCAACGGGAAGCGTCGTCACAACAGCGCGCTGGTGAACATCAATGGCAGCGTGGGGCGCGGCTCGATGGCGGTGGACCTCAACGCCATTCCGCCGTCGTCCATCGACCACATCGAGATCCTGCGCGACGGTGCGGCCGCCCAGTACGGCTCCGACGCCATAGCGGGGGTGATCAACATCATCCTCAAGTCCGACGCGCCGGGCGAGATCTCGGGGCAGGTCGGACAGACGGCGCGCTCGGATGGGCGCACGAGCGTGGTCGACGGGAACTACAGCTTCGCCCTCCCGCGCGATGGCTACCTCAGCCTCGCTGGCGAATACCGCAACCGCGACAGCACCAACCGGTCGGGTCCGGATTCGCGAGTGCAGTACCTGGACGGCGATGCGCGCAACGACATTCCGCAAATCAACAACCGCATCGATAGCTGGGTGGGCGATCCGAAGGCAGAGGGCGGCTCGGGGATGTTCAACCTCGGCGTTCCGTTCTCCGGCGGCACGGAGCTCTACGCGTTCGGCGGCTTCTCGTACGAGCATGGATTGGCCGCGGGCTTCTTCCGTCGTCCGCTCGACGACCGCACTATCCGCGCGCTCTATCCCAGCGGATTCCTCCCGCTCATCGAGAGCCACATCTGGGATCTGTCGGGAGCCACGGGGGTGAAGGGCACGGCTGTGGGATGGAACTGGGATCTGGGCACGGTGTTCGGACGCAACAGCTTCCGCTACAATGTGGACCAGAGCGCGAATGTCTCCATGGGCACCGACAGTCCCACGCGATTCTACGCGGGTACAATGACCTTCGACCAGTGGTCCACCACGCTGGACGTTCAGCGTGACTTCGACATAGGGTGGTCGCAGCCGCTCAGCGTGGCGTGGGGCGCCGAGTTCCGGCGCGATCAGTACGGCATCCAGGCCGGCGACGATGCATCGTGGATGGATGGGCACGTGGCGATCCTCGACGGACCCAATGCGGGCAAGGTCGCCGCGACGGGCTCGCAGGTGTTCCCCGGCTTCCGGCCGACTGACGAGCAGGATGCATCGCGCAACAACGTGGCGGCGTACGTGGACTTCGCGGGGAATCCCACGGAGAAACTGCTAATCGATGTGGCGGGACGCGTCGAGCATTACACTGATTTCGGCAACACCGTGACCGGCAAGATCGCCATGCACTACGAGCCCGTGAAGGGCTACGCGCTGCGCGGCTCGCTGAGCAACGGCTTCCGGGCTCCGTCGCTTGGGCAGGAGTACTTCTCCACCACGTCCACGAATTTCATAGTGGAGAATGGTGTGTCGACGCCATTCGACATCCGGACCTTCCCGGTCACGAGTCCCGAGGCGCAGGCGCTGGGCGCCCAGCCCCTGGAGGCCGAGAAGTCACGCAACTATGGGATCGGCGTAGCCCTCCAGCCACTCTCGAGCCTGTCGTTCACCGCCGACTACTATCGCATCGACATCGACCATCGGATCGTGCTTTCCGGCAACTTCATTGGTGGCGACATCCAGCAGCTGCTCGAGAGTGCCGGGTTCCACGGCGTGA
>DATCXG010000641.1:0-13921 GCA_036565945.1 Gemmatimonadaceae bacterium | reverse complement strand
CGTTCTCCCTCGCGCCGGAGGGCCGCAACGCGAAGCAGGCTCGGCGTGCGTGTCGCCCAAATGCTCCCTTCCCCACCCTGGTCATCAGAAGCGCCATGCGGTCGTTCCCGCCCCTCCCAGGGTTCCCCCTGACGGCAGCCGTCCTCGTTCTCGCCAGCAGCCTCGCTCTCGCCACGGCGGCGAACGCCCAATCGAACACAGAGCGCATGGCTAACGACTGGTACACGCCGTCCCACAACTACGACCTCGTGCACCAGCGTATCGAACTGGGCGCCTTCGATTGGGATTCCACCGCGTTCACCGGGCGAGTGAGTACGACGCTCATATCGCTCCGGTCAGGGATGGACTCGGTGGTCCTAGACGCAGGCAGCCTTCTTCGAATAGATCGCGTCAGCGATGCACGAGACAGTACCATGCGTACCGGTAGAAGCGGAGACTCTCTGGTCGTCTTCCTGGCACAGCCCGCGGCATTCGGCGACACGCTCAGCTTCACGATCGACTACCACGGGAAGGTGCAGAACGGCAGGGGGCTCACGTTCATCGAGGCCGACGGGCGGCCCGGCCGGCGGCAGCAGATATGGAGCCAGGGAGAATCCACCAATAACCACTACTGGTTCCCCACCTATGACCATCCCCACGACAAGATGACCTGGGAGATGGTCGTGACCGTCCCCAAGGGTTATACGGCCATCTCGAACGGTCGCGTAGTGGGTGATCGGCGCTTACCGGACGGCACGCGAACGCTGCACTGGTCGCAGGAGAAGCCAGCGTCCACCTACCTGGTATCGCTCGTGATCGGTCAGTACGCGAGAGTACACGACGAATGGCGCGGCATTCCGGTGGACTACTTCGTGTACCCCGAAGACACCGCGCTCGCGCGGCCACTCTTCGGCGCCACACCCGACATGATGGAGGTGTACTCGGATCTCACTGGAGTGAGCTATCCATGGGCCAAGTACGCGCAGACCACCGTCGCCGATTTCTTCGGTGGCATGGAGAACGTGAGCGCCACCACTCTGGTTGATTGGCTGCCGGACGCGCGCGCGTATCATGATCATCCCTGGTACAAGTACATCCTGGTTCCCCACGAGTTGGCGCATCAGTGGTTCGGCAACTACACCACGATCGACAACTGGGCGAACATGTGGTTGAACGAGGGTTTCGCCGAGTTCATGCCGGGAGCGTACTGGGAGCGCAAACTCGGCCGCCACGCGGGCGACGACTACTATCTGGACGAATACCGCCAGTTCATGGCAATCGATCAGCGTCGCCGCATGCCGCTCGCCTCGCTCGCCTCCAACAACATCTACCCGAAGGGTGCGCTCGTCATCCGCATGCTGGAGCGCTACCTGGGGCCCGAGCGGTTCTGGGCATCCGTCAACCGCTACCTCACCCACCACGCCCTGGGCACCGCCACGTCCGACGACCTGCGTCAGGCGGTCCTCGCAGCCACGGGGGAGAACCTCGGGTGGTTCTGGGACCAGTGGATCTACCAGGCCGGATACCCAACCTTCACCGTCGCCGCGTCGTACGACTCCAGCACATCGAAGCTGACCCTGAGCGTGAAGCAAACGCAGAGCGATTCGAGCCAGGCCGATAGCACGGGACTCCGGTACACAACGCCGGAAGTATTCCGCATGCCCGTGAGCATCAGAGTAGGGACGGCTGGCGGAGACGTGGTGCGCACGGCCTGGCTCGGCGCCCGCGAACAGATCATCGAGATAGACTCGCTGGGCGGGGCGCCGACAATGGTCGTCTTCGACGATGGGAACGCCATCCTCAAGCGACTCGATTTCGAACAACCCACGCAGTGGCTGGCCACGCAGCTCGCGCGCGACGCGGATCTCTGGAACCGCTCGTGGGTGATCTCGCGACTGGCCCAACGGACCACGGACAGCACTGCCGCGGTCGCCCTCGCCACGGCGGCCACGGAGTCTGACTACTATCTCACTCGCGCCGAGGCAGCCGGCGCTCTGGCGTCATTCCCTGCTCCCCTCGCCATGCCAGCCCTGAAGGTCGCGCTCCGCGACACATCGGCCCGAGTACGCCACGCGGCGGTGAGCGCGCTGGGGACGATCGGGGGTGCGGGAGCCCTCGCCCTGGCGAGAGCAGCGTTCGACGGCGACCCGAGCTACCAGGTGCGAGCAGCTGCGCTCGTGGCCGTGACACGCCTCGACCAGAACGCGCGGCGCGACGTCGTCGCTCTGGCGCTCGATTCACCCTCCTATCGCGACGTCATCCAGAACACTGCCCTCGATGTGATCGCCGTTTCAGCCGACACCTCCTTCATCCCGCAACTGGAGCGCATGCTCGGCACCCAGCCGCGAGCTTCTCTCACCCTCGGCAGCCTGGCAGCACGCGGCAGCACGCACGCACTGGAACTCCTCGGCAACCACCTGAACGATGACCGCGATTACGTGCGTGGCTGGGTCGTCACGGCGTTCTCGCAGCGCGTCCCCGGCAACATCGCCGTACCACGACTCGAATCAGTATTCGCCACCCTGAAATACGACGACACCCGCCGCCTGGTTGGCGAGATGATGGAGAGACTCGCCAGCAATGGAATGTGACTCACTACGGGGTTCAGGGTTCAGGGTTCAGGAGGTAAGGGAACTGACAGGGGGCAGAAAGTGCCTCGGGGTAGAGTTCTCAGCCCCGAGGTAGTTCCTGCCCCCTGAACCCTGAACCCTGAACCCCGTAGTTCAGTCTCCTCTCCTCCCGGTACGGGAACACGTCCGCGATCTCGCCGGCACGCTGCTGCTCCTGGGCACGACGCCAGAAGTCGACGGTGAGGAGGTCGCGGTGCGCGGCAAGGAAGGTGTCGCGGAGCGCGGCGGTGGAGGGTACCATGAAGGGCGCGAACTCCTCGGGGAAGACATCGTGCTCGCCCACGTAGAACCAGGGCTCGGCCGCCATCTCTTCGTCCGCTGTGGATGCGCGCGGCAGGTAGCGGAACTCACAGTCGGTGAGGAGACAGAGCTCATCGTAGTCGTAGAAGATCACGCGTCCGTGCCGACTCACGCCGAAGTTCTTGGGTAGCATATCGCCGGTGAAGATGTTGGCGGCGGCCAGATCCTTGATCGCCTGGCCGTACTCGAGGATCGCCTCCCGCGCATCGTCGGCGCTCGCCTCGCGCAGGTGAATATTCAGCGGCGTTACCCGGCGCTCGGTGTAGAGATGCCGTATCACCACGTGGTCACCCACCAGCCGCACCGTGGAGCCGGCTACATCGAGGAGATGCCGCAGCAGCTCTTCCGGAAAGCACGCCCGGGGAAACTCCAGGTGCTCGAACTCCTGCGCGTCTGCCAGCCGCCCCACACGGTCACGCAGGAACACCAGTCGATAGCGCTCCATCACATCGCGACGCGTGACCCGCTTGGGATGGCCGAAGGAATCCCGGATCACCTTGAACACGACGTTGAGCGACGGGAGCGTGAACACGGTCATGACCAACCCCTGATCGCCCGTAGCCAGTTCGAACCTGGCGCCCGGAGATCGCAGATGCTCCACCAGGCTGCGGTAGAGCTCCGTCTTCCCGTGCTTGTTGTGGCCCAGAGAGTTGTAGAGCTCGTCCACCCTCTTCAGGGGCATGATCGAGGCAAGGAAGTCCACCACATCCCGCGGCCGGGCGATGTCCGCCTGGAAATACGACCAGCTGAACCCAAAGACGATGCTCGCTTCGTCGGATGTGAGGAGTACGGCGTCGACGTAGATCCCCCGTTCGTCATGCATGAGTGCGAGCAGGACGGGTACGATCTCCGGGCCGCGACGAACGCGCCCCACGAGATAGGCCCCCTTGTTCCGATAGAAGGGCGCCTCGAGGACCTCCAGCGCTTCGAAGCGGGCGTCGACTGCTCCGTTGCGCAGCTCCGCCTCGATGCGTTCCGAGGCTCTCGCCGCGTCGCCTTCGAGATCGCGCCAGGGCGCGCGCCAGCAGGTGCTCTCCAGTACTCTCCGCACCACGGCGACCGCGTCGCCCCTGTACTCGTACCGGTGGAACACGGGCCGTTCGTCGAACCAGTCGCCGGGGCTGGCATCGGGGAACACGTACTCCACGTGCTCGTTCACCCCCACGGTGGCGAAGATCCGCCGGGTGATGGAGTTGAAGAACGTCTCGCCGAGCTCGCAGTCGCTGCGCTCAGCGATCAGCGCGGAATACAGCCATTTCACTTCCTGCCAGGTGGGCACATCGGTGGTATGCTCGCCGAGCGAATCCCGCACCTCTGGGAGCACCGCATCCACCTGGGCGCGGTAGAGGGCCAGCCGTTCAGCGGCGTCTCGGTGAGCTCCGTGCCAGTCCCGCTGCTCGAAGCGCTTCTTCGCGCGGCGTGTGATACCAGTGAAACGCACCCTGTAGGACTGGAACGCCTCATGAATGGCGATCGCGGTGCTCATCGCGGAGGCGTTGCTGTTCATCTCGCGCCGCGTAAGTTTGGGGGAACAACTAGCGACCCTACCCGAACATTCCAGAGTGCATTCATGCCTACCTCCGCCATGCCCGAATACAAACATCTCACTCCGCCCGGCCAGGGGGAAGCGATCACCATGGCCAACGGTGTGCTCAGTGTGCCGGCCGAGCCGGTCATTCCGTTCATCGAGGGCGACGGTACCGGTCCGGATATCTGGCGCGCGTCGCGCACGGTGCTCGATGCCGCGGTGCAGAAAGCGTACGCCGGATCACGCCGCATCGCGTGGTTCGAGGTCCTGGCCGGCGAGAAGGCCAAGAAAGAGCAAGATACCTGGCTCCCCGACGATACCATCGCCGCGATCAACCACTATCTCGTGGCGATCAAGGGACCTCTGACCACGCCGATAGGCGGCGGGTTCCGGTCGCTCAACGTGGCGCTCCGGCAGCAGCTCGACCTCTACGCATGCGTGCGTCCGGTCCGGTGGTACACCGGTGTGCCGTCGCCGGTGAAGGAGCCCGGCAATGTCAACATGGTGATCTTCCGCGAGAACACGGAGGACATCTACGCAGGGATCGAGTACAGGGCGCGAAGTGAGGACGCGCGGAAGTTGATCTCGTTCCTCCAGGAGGAGCTAGGGGCCCGCTCGATCCGCTTCCCGGAGTCGAGTGGAATCGGTATCAAGCCCGTTTCGGAGGATGGGAGCAAGCGCCTGGTGCGTTCGGCCATCGACTACGCCATCGCCGAGAAGTTCGAGAGCGTCACGCTGGTGCACAAGGGTAACATCATGAAGTTCACGGAGGGCGCGTTCCGTGACTGGGGGTACGATGTTGCACGATCGGAGTACGGCGCCACGGAGCTCGATGGCGGACCGTGGCTCAAGCTGCCCAACGGCATCGTTATCAAGGACGTCATCGCCGATGCGTTCCTGCAGCAGATTCTGCTGAGACCCAAGGAGTACGGCGTGATCGCCACTCTCAACCTCAACGGCGACTACATCTCCGATGCGCTTGCAGCGCAGGTAGGCGGGATTGGCATAGCTCCAGGCGCGAACATCAACTACATCACGGGGCACGCCATCTTCGAGGCTACCCACGGCACCGCACCCAAGTATGCCGGGCAGGACAAGGTGAACCCTGGCTCGTTGATCCTGAGCGGCGAGATGATGCTCCGCTACATGGGGTGGCACGAGGCAGCCGAGCTGATAGTACGCTCGCTGGAGAAAACCATCCTCCAGAAGCGGGTCACGTACGACTTCGAGCGACTCATGCCAGGCTCGACGCTCCTCAAGACGAGCGAGTTCGGCGCGGCACTCGTGGAGAACATGTGAACTACGGGGGGAACTACGGGGTTCAGGGGGCAGGGTTCAGTAGGGAGGAACTGAAGGGAAGAGGAAGTGCTCCCTTGTCCCTTGCAGTTCCTGCCCCCTGAACCCTGCCCCCTGAACCCCGTAGTTCTACTGCGTATTCGGGTTGGCCTGCGACTCCGCGTCGGGCAGCGGGAGGCAGGTGGTGGTTCCGTAGGTGCCGCCGAACACGAACGCCGCGCCCGGTGCCGGCTTCAGCGCCACATTGAAGCGCTGCACGTCACCCAGGCGCTGCCCCTCGAGGAAGAGGTCGCGACGCCGCTCTTCGATGAGTAGTGCCCTGACACTGGCCTCGTCTTCCGGACCGGTGTAAGCGGCCATGTCGTACCAATCCGCACGGACCGCGTTCATCTTCACGACAGCGTCGTGATACAGGCCGGCGGCGATGTCGCCCTCGGCACTGATGAGCTGCGCCTCCTTCCCCGAAGCGATCGGGATGGGCGTGTCGGCGCTCGTGTACTTGGTCTGGGCGAAGAAGAGCACCCTACGCCCGGTGGTTCTGCCAGTGCTATCCACCGGCACGCGTGGATCGTGCATGCGGTAGTACTGCGTGTCCACCGACGCCGACGATCCGCTTATCGGATTGCTCGCGTCGAAGACCCTGTTGTGCTGTCGATCGGCACGAGAGGCGGCAGACGCGAGGTAGATGAAGTCGGGAGGCACGAGGTCGGCGTCGGCCTTCGCGGCTGCGGCGTCGCCCAGATCCAACCGAGCGCGCGCCCGTCCAACCAGTATCATGTTCTGCAGCTCCGTATCACCCGCCTGGGTGGCCAGAGCCAGCGCCGCGGTGAGCGTGGAATCGGCTGACTGCAGCATCTGCTCCTTCGTCAACACCGGACCGTAGGTGATGCTCTGATCCGGCTCGATACGCGAGATGACACTCTGGCAGAACATCTCGGCGATGAGGACGCGCGCGTAACCGCCATATGCGGCGGCGTTGGCCATCAGCTCGGTACGGCTTATCCCGGATGGCATCTGTTCGTCCGTCCATCCCTCGAGCAGGCGAAAGCTGTTGTCGGCCGACGCGCGTGCTTTGTTGAGAGGAGTGTACGTGCCGATCCCGGTGCAGTCGCTGGTGGCGTACAGCGCATCCGAACCCGCCACTTCGCGGCGGTCGTACACCCAGCGTGCGGCTGTCTCGGTGCCGTCCTCCAGCTCATCGGTGATCAGGCCGCCCATGACGATGAAGGATCCTAGAGCACAGTCGAAGTCGGACATGGCGCCGCTCACCAGGAGAGGGGCGTTGCCCGGCACCTCCAACTGATCGGCTGGAATCTGGGGTGGCGCAGGCACATCTAGCAGGCTGCTACAGGCGGCGAGCATCGCGAGCGATGCGACGACACCCAGCATGAACAGCCCGCGACGTGAGCGCTGCGGAGAGCTTCTATGAAGTGATCTCATTAGCGTTCCTGAGGCTGGAGTGAAGTCAGAACGTGAGGCTGATCGCTGCTACGAAGGACGAGAGCTGCGGCAACACGGTCTGCTCCCAGGGAGCATTGCTGCCGCCGCGCGAGCCGCCGAGGAAGTTCGCCTCGGGCTCCAACCCCGTGTACTTCGTCCACGTGTGCAGGTTGCGGCCCTGAACCGTGATGCTCGCGCCCTGGGCACGCGCGGCCTGCGCCCACTGGTCGGGCAGCTCATAGGACACGGAGATCTCCCGCAGCTTGACGAAGCTCGCGTTCTTGATCAACCAGAATGGATAAGTACTGACGTGCTGCGCCCCGTACACTTCCACCGGCGAGTAACGCTCCGGGAAGAAGATCTGCGGGCAACGACCACTGATGTCCAGGCAGCGGACGCGAGTGTTGCCGTCCAGCTTGTACTGGCCACGCTGGAAATCGAGCATCCCCGAGATCCGCAGCTTGTTCCATAGCGTGACGGTATTCGAGAACGACCCCTCGCGCTTCGGAACGCCATTGCCGAGGAAGACATCGGGCGCGTTGTCGCAGGCCACGGTGCCACCGTTCCCATCATCGCACATCGGATCGATCGCGGTACCGTCAGCATCGAGCGTGGCGCTGACCACGCGCTTGGCGAACCAGGATCCCACCGGGTAGCCCTCGTGGTGCTGCACATACTGCCCAGCCGATACGAAATCGAGACCCGGGATGCCGAGGTCGATGATCTTGTTGCTGTTCGAGGCGAAGGCGAACTGCGCGTCCCAGGTTACGGTGTTGTTACGCACCGGCGTCAGGCGGGTGATCAACTCGAAGCCGCTGTTCCTGATCTCACCGGCATTGATGAACTGGATGCTCGCGAAGCCAACCGATGGCGCGATCTGGCGATCGAGTATGGCATCGGTAGTACGCCTGTTGTAATAAGTGAACTCGACGGCGAGCCGGTCGTCCCAGATGCTACCGTCAGCGCCAGCCTCGAACTCCCGCCCGCGCTCAGGACCAAGGTTCGGGTTGCCGAGTGAGAACGGCGTCACCGCGGCTCCACCATCCGGGCCTGCTACCGCAACGTAGGAGCGGAGCGCCGTGAAGGCGCCCGGCTGCGCACCGGTTTCACCGTATGCCGCGCGCAGACGCAGCGAGTTGATGAAACTCGCGTTCCAGAAGGGTTCCTCGCTCAGCACCCACGAGACGCTGGCCTTGGGGTAGTACACGCGATCGAAATCCGAACCGAACGCGCTGTTGTCGTCAGAGCGCAGCGCGAGTGTCAGGAAGCGCCGGTCCTTCCAGCCAATCTGCTCCTGGGCATAGTAGCCCAGCGACGCATTGGCTGTGAGCGACTGGAACGGCTCGTCCTTCTGCGTCACGCCATCGATGGACGTCTGGCCCGGCGCCGCGAACATCGAGCCGCTCACCGAGGTAGCATCGATGCGCCTGCGGTAGTACTGCATGCCGACCGACGTCGACGTCGTGATGGTGGGCGTGAGGTCGAACCTCGCCGTGGCGGCATAATCGAAGGTGCGGAACCCGGCGTCGGTGAGGCCGCGCACCAGGTAACCCTGCGTAGCGTCCGACCCGATGATGGCCTCCAGCGAGTCGATACGCTCGGCCAGCTCGACATCCGTCGTGTTGGTCTGGTCGATGCCGAAGACGAGACGGTGCGATAGCCAGCTGGTGGGCTTGTGAGTAACCGTGAAGCCGCCAGTGAACTTGCCGACGTCCTGGAAGAGGTGGTATTCGGCATCGTACGCCTCAGGCGTCGACGAACCGAACCCCTTCTGGATGGTCGGTATCGTGGCCGGATCCATCAGGATGGTGGACCAGACAGTCCCACCGTAGCCCGCTTCGGCGGGCAGTGTCGTCCGCCCGGAGAGGTACGTGGCGTTGGCCTGGACGGTGAGCTTGTCACTGATGTCAGCAGTGAGATTGACGCGCCCACTGGTGCGGTTGAGGTCATTCGGGTGTTCCGCTCCCTGGCTCTGCTCCCGCGTGCCAGCCATGTAGTACTGGAACAAGCCCGTGCCGCCGCTCATGCTGCCGTGATAGAGCTGATAGCGCCCATTGCGGAAGAAATCCTGGCCGTAGCTGTCGCGGAGCTGATCGTAGTTGATGGACTGGATGGAGCCATCCACCATCTGGTAGTTGGTCGGGAAGCGCCCGGAGGGATTCATCAGGAAGTTGGCGCCCTGCTTGACCGTGATGTTGTACTCCGGCCTCTCTGAAGTGCCGTGCTTGGTCACGATGTTGATCACGCCATTGGCCGCTTCGGTGCCGTAGAGCGTGGCGGCTGCGGGCCCCTTGAGGATGTCGATGTGATCGATGTCCTCGGGATCGATGTCGTTCCAGCGCGAGATCGACGCAGAGCCGAAGGCCTGGTTCACCGGGCCAGTGGACTGCGCGTTGTTCACACGCACACCGTCCACGTACATGAGTGGTGTCTGTGCGAGTCCCAGGCTCGAAGTGCCTCGCACGCGGATCCTGGAACCCGTACCCACCTGCCCGGAGCCAGGCATGATCGCCACGTTTGGAGCGCGGCCCTGCAGCAGGTCCTGAAAGGACACCACGGGAGCATACTTGAGGACCGTGGCGGCATCGATCTGGGTGACTGCGTTGCCGATCTCCCGCTTCTGCTCGCCGCCGGCGGTGCCGGTGACGATGACCTGGTCGAGGTTCAGCGCCCTGGGGCTGAGCTCGAAGGCGACAGTCGTGTCGCCGGCGCTGGCAGTGCGACTCTGGCTCCCGTAGCCGATGCGCCGGGCCATGAGGGTGAGCTGTCCCGCTGGAACGTTGTTGATGCGGAAGCGCCCACCGGCGTCGGTCATGGTGCCGAGCGTCGTCGTCTCGATCGTTACCTGAGCGCCCGCTATCGGCTGCTGGTTGCCGGCATCGACCACGGTTCCGGCTATCACTCCCTGAGCGAGAGCGGCGCTGGCGAACGCCATGTTTGCAGCGAGTGCAATCCCTGCTGCCCGCGCAACAATGGATGGTCGCCCGCGAGTTCGGACGAGTCGATTGATGGTCTGACCGCGCGAGAACGAAAGGAATCTCATGGTCTTCCTCCGCATGCATTGAGCGGTGTCGAACCCCGAAACGCATCGCCTGGTGCACGGCGTGCATCCGAGGCCTCACGGTCGATCGACCGTGTATCAGAGATGGAGCGACGTATCACGACGAAGGCTGGCTGGCGGGCCTCATGGCGCCATGAGGGCTGCACTGCTCCAGGCGATGGTGGGAGTGACTGGCACTGCGCCGGCACCGGTAGCGAGCGAGGCAAAACTACACCCTGGATCGCCACACGCAATGGTGAAATGAGCGACTACGACGCGCACGCATGAGGTAGCCAGGCGCTCATTTTGGGGGAGGCCGGCAGAGAATGTCATGCGGCAAATCTGTGAATGGCGGCCCAGGAAGGTGAGGGACGTCTGGTACCTTATCGAACGAAGGGGCCGGGGCCGGAAGAAACGACGAGCCCGTCCGCGGCCGGATCAGGCCATGAACGGGCTCGGGACTCCTGGTGCTACATCGAACAGGCGATCAACGCGCGCCGCATGGAGCGCCGCCTCGCGCCCCACTCTCGTATTCGCTGCGTCAGGAGCTTCAGGGCTCCAACAGGTCGGTCGTTCCGCGCCGAACGTCGCGCGCACCGTGCGCCACACCGGTCCCCACCGCGACCCCGAAGAGCAACGCGGTTCCACTTCCCACGACTGGAAGCAGCCACGCGACGGGAGTCGCGATCAGCGCCGCACCCAACCCTGCCAGCCAGGGCGTTGACCACCGCTGCGCAGCATCGACGAAGCGAAGCCGCGTACGTACAAAACGACGGCTGTTCATATAACCGAGGATGACCGCCGCGACAGTCACCGCAAGTCCGATCAGAGCGAGCATGATGACCTCCTTGTGCCGTCACTACGGCCGGGCGGACGGCGAGGTTTCACCGAATGAGCGCAGCCGCCGGCAGTTTGCCACTCCGGCCATCCGAGCGTCTTCTCATCTAGATGACTCATTCGCTTTCTTTACCGATCCGTTGGGCGATGGTCGCGGCCTCCGCGGCCGTGCTTGCTCTGGTCGTGGGCAGGTCGGCCACGCGGGCCAGTGCGGCCGTGAATGCGCCGAGCGCTGCCCGCACGCTGCCGATCACCGGCGCGGCCGCCATTCCTCACCACATCCCTACGCCTCCGAGTGCGGCGAGCGCCGGCCTCGGCGACTCGCTCCTGGGCTCCAGTGGCAAGCTCCGCGTGCACCTCATGCCCGCTGCGGATCTGGCGATGCTGAACGGAGTCGTGGGCACTATCAGCAGCCAGAGCGATGAGGTCTACCAGGTACCCGGTGGAATCGGCGGGCAACCTTTCGCGCTACTTTCAATGCGCGCTTTCTCCGCGAAGCTGGGCGCGTACGTGGGAAACTACCGGGTAGGCTACTGGCCTGCCGAGCTGCACGTGGTTCGCTCTCGCAGCTACCAGAACCCCGAGGGCTTCGTGCAGGTAACGCCGGCCAACGCCGACACCCGGATTTCGGAACACTTCCTGCTTCGCGACTTCCTCACGCACGACCAGCCTGACGTCTGGCCCAAGTATCTGGTACTGCGAGAGGCGCTGCTCGACAAACTGGAGCTCGTGCTCGCGGAGCTCTCGGCGAGCGGCGTGCCAGCCTCCAGGGCAATCGTCCTCTCCGGTTTCCGCACGCCTGCCTACAACCTGGCGCTCGGCGACGCAAGCGGACGGGCTCGGGAGAGCCGGCACCAGTTCGGCGACGCCGCCGACATCATCATCGACTCGGATGGCGATGGCCGGATGGATGACCTCGACAGAAACGGCAGAAGCGATGCGGGCGATGTGCGCGTGATCGAGCGCGCTGTGGAGCGCGTGGAGCAGGCACATCCCGAGCTGGTCGGTGGCCTCGGCCTGTACCAGGCGATGGGGCCGAGCGGTCCCTTCGCTCACATCGACGTGCGGGGAGAAGCCGCACGATGGTCGAGTGCGCGTGGACGCGGCCCACAACGCGGTACGCCAGCACGTGCCAGACCAGTATCGGGTTGCTACGCTACCGGGCCATCGGCCGTACTATGCTCGCGAATCCGGAGACACTCCCGGTGACGTGATCACGCGGTGACGTGCGAGTATCGAACCCTCACTGCTTCGACTCGCCCCGCTTGAGCGTCCGCCCCGCCAGCACTCCCGTGTACTTGCCGTCATCCACGGCGATCGCGCCATTCACCAGCACGTAGCGCATCCCCGTCGCCAGCAGAGTGGGCTCTTCATAGGTCGCCTTGTCTGCCACCGTGTTGGGATCGAACACTATGACGTCTGCGTAATTCCCCTCTGCGATGGTGCCGCGTCCCTGGAGGCCGAGTGTCCGGGCGGTGAGAGCGCCACCAGCATGCACCGCCTGCGGGAGCGTCAGCACATGACGCGCGTAGACGTATTCCCTGAGCTTCTTCGGGAAGGTGCCGTACTTCCGCGGATGGCCGGCGGAGCCGTCGGAGCAGGTGCTCACCCACGGCTGGACCATGAACTTGTCGATGTCCGCGTCCTTCATGTTGAAGGATGCGACCCCAGCATCGCCCTGCCGCACGATCTCCAGTGCGGCATCGATGGGTGCCAGGCTGCGAGCGTCTGCCACCTGGGCGAGCGTCTTGCCAGTGAGCGACACATCGCCACGACCAGTAATGAGAAGCGCGTCCGCCCCGCCCCGTCGACGCATATTCTCGCGCATGTCGCGCTCCAGACGCTGGCGTGTGGCCGGGTCGTCGATGCGCGCGAGGAGTGAGTCGCGACCGCCGGCCTCGGCCCACCGCGGCAACAATGCGGCGCCGATGCTCGTCCCCGATGCCGTGTACGGATACTGACAGGCGGTGACGTCCACTCCCTCGGCGCGGGCGCGATCGATTATCGCGATCACAGTATCGCTCTCTCCCCATACATCGACGCCCAACGCCTTGATGTGCGAGATATGGATGGGGATCCTGGCCTCACGTCCAATGCGAATGGCTTCACGCACCGCGGCAAGGAGGCCGACAGTGTAGGAGCTCTCATCGCGCAGGTGCGTGTCGTAGACGCCACCGTGGGCGGCCGCCACCTTCGCCAACTCGATCACCTCCTCGGTGGAGGCGTAGCTTCCCGGGGCGTAGTAGAGACCAGTGGAGAGGCCGAGCGCGCCGGCATCCATGGCGCGAGCAACCAGCACGCGCATGCTGTCCAGCTGAGCGGGCGACGCCGCGGCATCGGACATTCCCATGACATCGCCGCGCACCGAGCCTTCGCCCACGAAGAGCGCCGCATTGGTCCCGATACCCGCGCGCTTCCATTCCTCGAAGGTCTTCGCGACATCCAGCGGGCTCGATCCGTCATTCCCGGTCACCACCGTGGTGACTCCCTGCATCAGGTAGTCCACGTTGGCGCGGCGCGTTTCGTTGGAGAGATCGCCTGTGGTGTGCGTGTGGGGATCGATGAAACCCGGGGCCACCACCAGACCAGTGCCGTCTATGGTGCGCTTGGCCTTCATCTGAGAGCTCGCCGCGCTACCCACGAAGACCACGCGATCGCCACGGATCCCCACGTCAGCAGTGCGCGCCGGAGCGCCAGTGCCATCGACCAGCGTGCCCCCGGTGATGAGGAGATCGAGCGGGCCATCACCAGTGCGCGCGGCAGGCGCGCAGGAGACAACGCCCAGGCAGATGCCAAGGCAGATACAGAAGCGGGAGCGGAGCGCCGCGGCTACGCGGGATCTGGACATTCGGCGGGGGCAGGTAGTGAATC
>DATCXG010000633.1:0-9300 GCA_036565945.1 Gemmatimonadaceae bacterium | reverse complement strand
GCCGTACCCGACGCGTTATCGTCGGCGCCGTGCCGTATGGCGTTCCCGGCTCCAGGGTCCATGGAGTTGAACGGCGAGCGGCCGAGGTGATCGAAGTGAGCTCCGATCACCACGTACTGGTCGCGCAGTGCGGGGTCGGTGCCGGGGAGCAGTGACACCACGTTCTGCGTGGGAAGCTCGGATGCGAGCCCCGCGTGCGCCGCCGCGACCGATGTGGCTACGAACGGTTGCAGGTATGGAGCCGGGCACGCGTTCCCGTGCTCGGCCCGCAGCGTCACCGGGCTGCCAGTGCTCTCCGAGAGCGAGCGGGCGATCGTGTCTACCGGGATACAGTCGTCCACAGTCAGCTTGGATGGCGCTCCCAGACCCAGGGTTCCGTAGCGCCTGGCAATGTAGGCGGCCGCGCTGTCGTTGCCTGGAGTACCGGTCAGCCGCCCCTCGAGCGCGTCGCTCGCCAGGTAGGCGATGTCGCGCCGGATGAGGATGGTGTCGGCGCTGCTCTCGGCGCTGAGCGCGATCACGCCCGGCGCGAGAGGTCTGGTCGCGGCGGAGCATCCCGCCACGAGTGCGGCGGCCGCGGCAAGAAGCGCGTGGCGGACATGTGAGATGCGCATGAGACCTGTCATAGCGTGGTGTAGTGAACGTCCATCGCGCGCCGGTACACGCACGATCATGCAGCGAATGTTACGCCGTGGCATCCCACGTTGCCAGACGTGGGCTGGGTGCATGCGCGCCTGTGCTCGAATCATGGGCATGTTACGGTTCGAAGGCCTCGGGTGTCGATTACCAGGAGCTGCAATGCGACCGCGATCCCGGCTCCCCCTGTAGCAAGCGTTCACTCATCGATCCCTTTACGAACCGAGATCCTGCCTGCCGCCATGGATTCTTCGCTCGCATTCGCGCGCCACTTTGCCCGGCTAGTCTGGCTGTTGCTCTATGACAGCGAGTCATTCGATCCCCAGATGACGTCGTTGCGAGCGCTGGTGGACGCATCGCGCGACGGTGCGGCGACTCTGGTGGCCAGTGATTGGAAGTTGACGGTCAACGGCGAGGCCGTTCCAGACAGCTTCGCTGGCGTTCAGGATCTGACAGCGCAACTCATAGGGCACTCGATACTCGAGCTCACGGCGCAGCACGGCGCATCGCCCACCGATCTGCTCCTGGTTGCGCGCATACTGGCGAGCGAACCGGTGCCTGGCGACGGTGCCCACAACGTCCTCGCACGTCTGCGCGCCCTGGATGCGCGCACCGTTCACGTGAAGGTCGATACCCTGCCGGCGCCCAGGCCCGTGGTGGATGGCGCGCAGGCAGGGTTGAAGGGAATGATCTCGGATGTGTCGCTCTTCACGCATGCCCCGCAGTCAGGCGGGGCTGTCACGGGCGGCACCGTGGGGCGCGTGGCCGTGCCCGAGACGGAGATCGTTCACGCGCTGGACCCCGAGCAGATGTTCCAGGAATTCTCCGCGACAGCAACGCCCAAGGGCTCGATGGTGAAGCTGTTCGAGCAGCTCGATGCGGCATGCACTCCCGGGGCGGCCTCCCGCGCGCTCGAGGCGTTGCTGAAGCTCGCCGCCGACTCCGTACGCAAGGAACGCCGGGACATCGTCGCCGACGTCTTCCACGGTATCGTCAGGCGTGAGGAGGAGGTGGAGGACCGGTCTGTCAGGCGACAGTTCGGCATCGCCATCCGCCGGCTCTCCACGCCCACGATGCTGAAGTGCGTGGTGGACCTGCTGCCCCGCCGTCAGGAGAGTTACAACCGGTACATGCTGATCTTCGCACGTACGGAGGACGTTGGATCGGAGGCGCTGGTGGACGCGCTCATGGAAGCACCATCGTTGACCGATCGCCGCGTGTACTACGACTCGCTCCTGCACGTGCGCACCGGCATACGCACCCTCATCCACATCCTGGGCGATGCCCGTTGGTACGTGGTACGTAATGCCGTCGATCTCCTGGGGGAGATGCGGGTGGCGGAGGCGGAGGGTGAGCTGGTGCGACTGCTGGAGCATCGCGATGACCGCGTGAGGGCGGCGGCGGCTGGCGCGCTGGCCAAGTTCGGAGCCTCGCGCGCCACTCCCGTGTACACTGAGCGCATCGCTGAGGGAATGTCGCTGGGGCGCAGCGCGGGCATCGCGGAGATCACCGGCATGTCGGTTCACTCGCTCGGCCGGGCCGTGGACCGGGAGGAGGACGGTCGCGTGCAGATGGCGATGCTCGCGGCACTCGGTCAGCTGGGTACTCCCAAGGCGATCGAGAAGCTCCTGGAGATCGCCCGTACCGACAAGGGTTTACTGATGAAGAAGCACCCGACGCCGCTCCGCGTCGCCGCGGTGCACGCACTTGGCCAGGTGACATCCAGCGGGGCTCTGGCCGCGCTCCAGTCGTTGCTTCGCGACAAGGAGAAGGCCATCCGCGGCGCCGCGTCGTGGGTGATCATGGGACGGCGGAGGCAGCAACAGCAGGGTTCGGGAACTACAGAGGGATCAGGAAGCAGCGACCCGAACTGAGAGGGATCAGGTAACTACGGGGGGCAGGGTTCAGGGGGCAGGGTTCAGGAACTGCCTCGGGGTTGGGAGCTCCACGCCACGAGCCGTTCGCTGAACCCTGAACCCTGCCCCCTGAACCCCGTAGTTCCGTTCCCCCCGCTCATCTCGCCGTGAAGTCCGTCTCCTCCGTGACCCTGCGGCACGTTTCGGCGATCAGGGTTGCCACGCGATCGAGGTCGTCGAGACTGACGAGCTCATTGGGGGAATGCATGTACCGGTTGGGCACCGAGACCACCGCGGTGGCGATTCCATGGCCGGCAACGTGGATTGCGTCTGCGTCGGTACCGGTATCGCGTCCGGAGGCGTGCACGGTGTACGGAATCTTCAGCTCGTCGGCGGTGGAGCGGATGAGCCGGAAGGCAACGGGAGAGATGATGGAGCCGCGGGTGAGGACGGGCCCACTTCCGATTGCGTGCTCGCCCACCTCCTTCTTCTCGATTCCGGGGTGGTCGGTGGCGAAGGTGACATCCACCACGATCGCCATCTGGGCGTTGAGACTGGCAGCCCCCCCTCCCGCCCCGCCGCCGCGCCAGGAGATCTCTTCCTGGGTCGTCGCCACCGCGACTACCTTCGCCGACCCCGGGCGCTCGGCGTAGCGCCGCAGCGCCTCGAGCACGACGAACGCACCGATGCGGTCGTCGATGGAGCGCGAGACGATACGTCCATTGGGGAAATCGATCGTGTGAGAGTCGATCACGCCGGCGTCGCCCACGCTGAGCCTCTTCTGGGCGTCGGCTCGACTCGTGGCTCCGATGTCCACCCACAGGTCGGTGATCTTGGATGCCTTCGAACGATCTTCCGGCTTGATCAGGTGGATGGGCTTCTTCCCCACCACGCCGTACACATCCTCGGCTCCCTGTGAGCTGGCGAAGCGTATCCGCTGGCCGACCAGCACCTGGGGATCCCAACCACCGATCGGCGAGATGTAGATGTATCCGTCGTCGTCTATGTACTGCGCGATCACGCCGATCTCGTCGATGTGGCCCGCCAGCATGATTCCAGGTTTCCCGCCGGGGTTGACGGTGGCCATGCTGTTGCCGTGTACATCGGTGTGAAGTTCGGCGAATGGCTGTGCTTCATCGCGCCAGACGCGCGCGGGCGCCGACTCGAAGCCGGAAGGGCCCGGGGTGTCGAGGAGACGCTTGAGGAAGTTGATGGACGAATCAGCGAGCATAGCGTTCGAGTAGAGGGAGGTGGAGGAGTGCTACTGACGTGGATCTATTCTGGCGTTCACCGCCAATCGCGCAAGCGCGAAGCGTAGGCACCGAGCGTCAGCGAAGCGTCAGCTGGGCGCCATGGATGTCGGATTGCTACCTGGAACTATAAGGCACTGCGCTACTTACGTTCGTAGACCGCCTTCCCGGCAATATAGGTGGCCATCACCTGGGTACCGAGAATGTCGCCCTCTGGGATGCGCATGATGTCGCGATCCAGGACTACGAAGTCTGCGTACTTGCCGGGCGTCAGGGAACCCATTTCCGACTCCTGGAACGCCGCGTAGGCGGGCCAGATGGTCATCGCGCGGAGCGCCTCCTGGCGCGTCATCTTCTCCTCCGGATGCCAGCCATCTGGCGGCCAGTTGTTCTCGTCCTGCCGGCTGATCGCGGAGTGGAATGAGCGCAGGGGGTTGACCCCTTCTACCGGGAAGTCGCTGCCATCGGGAATGACGACTCCGGTGTTGAGCAGGGCCCGCCACGCATACGCGCCGTAGAGTCGGCCGCCGCCGAGCCGCTGCTCGGCCCAGTACATGTCGCTCGTCTGGTGGACAGCCTGCATGGACGGGATCACTCCGAGGCGGGCGAAGCGGGGGATGTCGTCGTGCTGGATGATCTGCGCGTGCTCGATCCGGAAGCGATGATCGGCGGTAGGCACCTGGTCCAGCGCTGCCTGATATGCGTCGAGCGTCGAGCGGTTGGCCCGATCGCCGATCGCGTGCGTGCACACCTGGAATCCGTGTTTGAGCGCCTCGATGGCCACGTTGCGGATGTGCTCTGGGGCGGAGACCAGGAGCCCATTGTTTCCCGGATCATCGCTGTAGGGCTCGAGGAGCGCCGCGCCACGCGAGCCGAGCGCGCCATCGGCGTACAACTTGATGCTACGAATCCAGAGGTGGCCGTCGTAGAGTGCGCTCTGCGGACCGCGCTCGAAGAAGTGCGCGATCGCCGCCGAGTCGTCTCCGATCATCACGTACGCTCTCAGATTGAGCGCACCCTCCTTCGCCATCTCCTCGAGAACGCTGATCGTACTCTCCGGTTCCCCAGCGTCGTGCACTGCCACCAGTCCCCAGCGGTTAGCCTCCGCTACCGCGGCGGTCAGCGCCTGCTTCTCCTGATCGCGGGTCATGGGTGGCATGGCGCGGTACATGAGCGTCTGGGCGTTGTCCACGAAGACGCCCGATGGAGCGCCGCCCTTCAACCGGAGGATGCGTCCTCCCTCCGGGTCGCGCGTGGCTGGAGTCACGCCCGCGGCCGCCATCGCCTTCGCATTCGCGAGTAGGGCATGCCCGTCCACTCGCGTAAGGACGACCGGGTGGCCGGGCACTGCGCGCGAGAGTGCTTCGTGCGTTGGGAAGCGCGTGTCGCCCCAGTCATTCTGATCCCAGCCCTGGCCCAGGATCCATTCGCCAGGCGCCGCCGTCTTTGCCCGGGTCGCGACGCGCTTCACCACCTCGTCATACGACCTGGCCCCGACCAGATCCACCTGGCTCAGCGCCTGGCCGAGCCCGAGCAGGTGTCCATGCGCGTCGACCAGGCCAGGTAGTACGGTGCGTCCCGGGAACTCGAGCACGCGCGTGCCGCTCCCCGCCAGCGCGCGGGCCCCGCGCTCCGGCCCCGCGAAGACGATGCGGCCATCGCGAATCGCCAGCGCCTGCACGACTGGACGCGAATCGTCCACGGTGTAGATGCGTTCGGCGGTGACGACCAGGTCGGCAGCCTCCCGGGGTTGTTGAGCCATTCCAGGCACGGCCGCGCAGATGAGCAGAGGGAGAAGATGAGATATGGAGATGTGCATCGCGCTGTGAGTGACGTGAGAGCGGTGAGTGGCGTGAAGCGAGAGAGGACGAGCGCGCCCGCCCAGCGGTGTGGTCGGCTGCGAAGGCGCGATCGCGAATTGTGTGGAGGGAGGTGCAGGGAGAATATGGGGTGGCGCGCACGTCCGGGGGAAGTCCGATCGAGATAGCTCGAGTTCACCATCCCGGAGGGAAGGCGGCCTCCTTCTGATTGGCGACCGCCGGTCTCCGATTCCTCGATCATCCAGCGTCGGACTTAGCGATCTCCTCGCTCGGGCGCCGCAGCCGCCTCGCCCCCTTCACCGCTACGATGCCCGCCGCAGTCAGTATCAGCGCCAGAGGGACGAGGGTGCCCAGTGCCGCGATGAATCCGGCCACCAGGCTCACGAAGTTGCGCCACGATTGGCGGAAGGACTGGGCGATGACGCCTCCGCTCCCACTCTGCCCCACGATGGGTAGGGGCTCGTGCACGGTCACCGCGAGGGTGCTCAGCGCCGCGCGCGCTCTCAGGAAGCGCAGCCGTCCCTCGCTCTGTTCGATCGTGCCGCGAACGCGGGCCAGCTCGCGCTCCACCTGCAGCACGTCCGAGAGTTTGCCGGTGCGCGTAGCGAGGAGCTCGATGAGCCGGTTCTCCAGTCGGTGCGCGTTGGCTACCCGGGCGCTCACGTCCACGAACTCCTCGCTCACGTCTTCGGCGGCCACGTTGGCCGATTCCAGTTTGCCGATGGGTCCGAGTCCCGCAAGTGCCTCGTCGAAACGCGCGGCCGGGATCTTCATCTGCAGGGTCGCTGCGTGTGTCTGCTCACGCCCGGCCTGCAGCGATGCGTTGGCGATGTAGCCGCCCAGCCGCTCTGCCAGCATGCGCACGGCCGCCGTGCCCACGTCCAGGGAGTCCACCTCGATGCTCGCGCTTCCTGTGCGTATGATCATCGACACGGGAGTCGAGTCGGTGGTACTGGCTGAGTTGGGAAGCGTGGGCGCCACGGCCATTGGCGCATTCAGGCTTACTCCAGCGTCCCTCGAGTACGCCGCACTGCCGGTCGCGGCCACCTCGCTGCTCTGGGGCGCGGGGGCGGAGGCTGCCTCCGCTGCCTCTCTCTCGAGCGTGGCGCCGGAAGTCTGATCGGTCGACCTGCTCCTGTCGCACCCTGCGATTGCGAGTAGAGCGATCACCAGTGGTCCCACGGGGCGGAGCTTCATGAGCCCTCCTTTACAGGCGCGGTCGCCATTCAGCGCCTTCTTCCCGCCGCGTTCGGGGTGCGCTGTCCTCTGGTAAGAGAAGACAGTCCCGGCCGTGCGAACGTTAGCTCCGCTGTAATTAGGAGAGGATTACGATTCCATTACCCACTGCCCGCGTCCGGTGAGGGAGAGGGGATTCATTTTCTCACGGGGAACCGTCCTTGCCACACGCGGGCTTACTCGGCGCGTTGATGCGCGTGATATTTGATCCCGATCCCCAACCCACGGACGATTCATGCGTGTGCTCGCCCGCCGCATAACAACTGCACTGCCGCTTGTGATCAGCGCCTGGGCCGCGCCCTGCCCGGCGCAGCGCGGGACGCCCGCCGCTCGTGCGATAGATCAGATAGAGCGGTCCGCGCCGTTATCGAACATCGTGTACGACGTCACTTTCAATTCCTCGACAGCCAGTCGTAGGGTGGTGCATGTGGCGATGTCGTTCACGGTAGCAACGGATGCGCCGGTCGTTCTGTCGCTACCGGCCTGGACGCCGGGCGCGTACGAGATCAGCTACTTCTCCAACGGCGTGCTGGGCTACGCTGCCACGGGGGATGGCAAGCAGCTGGACTGGGACAAGCTGGACTACGATACATGGCGCATCCAGCCGGCTGGGGCGAAGGCGCTGGCCGTGTCGTTCGACTATCTGGCCGATTCTCTCGACAATGCGATGTCGTGGTCGCGACACGACTTCCTGCTGCTCAACGGTACCAATGTTTTCCCATATCCGGAGGGTCGGGGGTTCGACTTTTCCGCCACCGTGCGCATCCATACGGAGTCCACCTGGCTCGTGGCTACGGGGATGACGCCAGCGACTTCGCAGCGCACCTACACGGCATCCAACTACCATGATCTGGTAGACATGCCCTTCTTTGTGGGCCGCTTCGATCTCGATAGCACTCGGGTTGGCGACGGGTGGTTGCGCATCGCCGCGTATCCGAGCGGGAGCATTCCAGCCGCTACCCGTGCCTCCGACTTCAGAGACCTCGGCAAGATCATCGAGGCGCAGGGATCGGTGTTCGGCGAGGTTCCGTTCCGGCAGTACACGCTGATGCAGATAGCCGACTCCGCGTATGGCGGGATCTCCGGGCTCGAGCACCAGAATTCGCACGTCGATGTCACGAGCCCTCTGGCGATCGGGCAGCCCATCCTCACGTCCATCTACGCTCACGAGATCTTTCATGCCTGGAACGTGAAGCGCCTGCGGCCGGCCGACCTCTGGCCGTACGAGTATGCACGGGAACAGCCCACTCCGTGGCTCTGGGTGAGTGAGGGAGTCACCGATTACTATGCCGACCTCTCCCGGGTCCGCGCTGGCGTCATAGACTCGGTGGCGTTCTTCGAGGCCACCGCCGAGAAGATGGCCGAGGTGGCAAACGCGCCAGCCGTGGCGCTCGAAGATGCATCGCTCTCCACCTGGGCGCATCCGAAGGACGGCACCAGCACCATCTATTATCCGAAGGGTTCGCTTGCCGGCTTCGCGCTCGATGTGCTCATCCGCGATGCAAGCGACAACCGCGCCTCGCTCGATGACGTGATGCGGCGGCTGTATCTCGAGAGCTACAAGAGGGGTAGCGGGTTCACCGGCGAGCAGTGGTGGAGCGCAGTGAGCGCCGCGGCCGATGGCAAGTCGTTCGCGGACTTCTACGCGCGCTACATAGACGGACGTGAGCCGTATCCCTGGCGCGACATACTGCCGCTTGCCGGACTGCGTCTCATGACGGATACGCTGCGCGTGCCAGTGCTCGGTGTCACCACGGCGGCCGATTCAGCTGGTCTGATCGTACGTGCTGTGACGCCTGGTTCGTCGGCCGATAACGCGGGCATTATCCCGGGCGATTACCTGCTCTCGGTAGCCGGCGTGGCGGTGAGCGAGCCGCGCTTTCTCACACGCCTGCGTGAGGAGCTCGGCACTCGTGCGGGTGCTCCGGTGAGATTCCGGGTGTTGCGTGGTGAGGAGAGTCTCGATCTCACCGGGGCGCTGGGTGTCACCGAGCGCATCGCCATGCGCATCGATGCCGATCCTGGAGCGTCTCCCAGGGCAGTGAAGGTGAGGGATGGTTTACTGCACGGCAAGAAATGAAGGCGAGTGATTCCGGGGCGTCCGGACAGTAGTCGGGGCGCTAGTTGGTACTCGGGGGCTCTGTCGGCGGATCACACTGGCGCGGCGCTCGGAGCGTCGCCGAGGGCCAGCGCGCGCGACTCGCGGCGATGTGATTCGTCGGTACGGAAGAGCGGCGCGAGGTCGCGCGCGCACCAGCGCTGCGCGGCGATCGTCGGCCGGTGGTCGCCCTCATGTTCGGCGCTCCACGAGGCATGTTCGAGGAGTAGCGCGCCAGCGTATGTCCGCGCGACGGCGAAAGCGAAGGCTCGTGCGCCGGCCTCACGACCTGCGCCATTGTGCGCGTCGGCCAGCACCTCCACCTCCGCGGCGCTGACGTCATCCGGCTCGATCTCGCGCTCCGTGTAGCGCGCGAGCGTTGCGGCCGCGGCGCGCACCCGCGC
>DATCXG010000632.1:0-10309 GCA_036565945.1 Gemmatimonadaceae bacterium | reverse complement strand
TCCTCATCCCGCGGCAGCCGTACGAAGCGCGCCTCGTGCCGGGCGGTGGCCTGGGGCGACGAAGGACCCACTCGCACCACGACTCCTCATCGCCATGTACGAAGCCGCCGATTTCCTCCGTAACATCGCGCTCGTCCTCTGCGTCGCCGCGGTCACCACCGTGGTGTTCCAGCGCCTGCGTCAGCCCGTTGTCTTTGGCTACCTGATAGCCGGGATGATAATCGGCCCTCACATCCCGATCCCCCTGGTCGCCGACGAGACTACGGTGCACACCCTCGCCGAGCTCGGGGTGATTCTCCTGATGTTCGGCCTCGGGTTGGAGTTCAGCCTGCGGAAGCTGCTCCAGGTCGGCCCCACGGCCGGACTGGTCGCAGTCGCCGAGACCAGCATGATGGTCTGGTTCGGATTCCTGGTGGGGCACCTCTTCGGGTGGAGCGCGCTCGAGAGCGTATTCGCCGGCGCGGTGATCGCCATCTCCAGTACGACGATCATCGTCAAGGCATTCGCCGAGCAGGGCGTCACGGGCAAGGTGAGCGAGATCGTCTTCGGAGTGCTCATCATCGAGGACCTGATCGGGATCTTCCTCATCGCGGTCCTGACGACCGTGGCAGCCGGGGCGGGAGTGTCGCCCGGCAGCATCGCGATCACGGCGGCACGGCTCATCACCTTCCTCGTGGGCCTCGTCGGCGTGGGCCTGCTGGTCATCCCGCGCCTCGTCCGCTACGTCGTGCGGCTGAACCGACCCGAAACAACGTTAGTTGCCAGCGTCGGCATCTGCTTCGCGGCCGCGTTGCTGGCGCTGGCGTTCGGGTACTCCGTAGCACTGGGAGCGTTCATCGCCGGCTCGCTGGTCTCGGAGTCGGGCGAGGAGAAGGCCATCGAGCCCCTCATCGCCCCCGTGAGAGACATCTTCGTCGCGATCTTCTTCGTCGCGGTCGGGATGCTCATCGACCCGGCGCTGATCGTGCAGCACTGGGTTGCCGTCGTCGCGTTCACACTCGTGGTACTCGTTGGTAAAGTCGTCGCGGTTTCGCTCGGCGCCTTCCTGACCGGTTTCCCATTCCGGACTTCGGTTCAGACCGCGATGAGCATGGCGCAGATCGGCGAGTTCTCCTTCATCATCGCCGGCGTCGGGCTGGCAACGGACGCCACGCACGACTACCTGTACACGGTTGCCATCGCCGTGTCCGCGATCACGACGCTCACGACACCGTGGCTTATTCGAGCGTCCGGCCCCGTAGCCAGTTACGTCGACGGGCGGCTGCCACCGGCGCTGCAGACATTCGTCTCGCTCTACGGCTCCTGGGTGGAGCGACTTCGCAGCGCGCCGCGCGAGTCCACCGGCGTCTCGCGCACGCGTCACCTCATCCGCTTCCTGCTGTTGGACGCCACCCTTCTGACAGGGGTGGTGATCGGCGCGTCCCTCCAGTTGGAACGAGCAGCGGGGATCCTCATGCGCCTGGTCGGACTCTCGGGTGGCATCGCGAGACTCGTCGTTATCGCGGGCGCCGCTGTGGTGGCGGTGCCACTCGTCGTCGGTCTCCTCCGAAGCGCGCGCCAGCTCGGTCTGACGCTGGCGCTCCGCGCGCTGCCCGCTACGGAAGAAGGGGCGGAAGAGGAGGAGGACGAGGACCTCGCGGCAGTGCCGCGGGGCGTGCTGGTCGTGGCCCTGCAACTTGCTATCGTCTCGCTCATCGGAGCCCCGATAGTCGCAGTCACCCAGCCGTTCCTCCCGCCACTTCGCGGTGCGGCCGTGTTCGCGATCGTCCTGGTGATCCTCGTCGTCGGGCTGTTGCGCGGCGCCAATACACTCCAGGACCACGCGCACGCGGGGGCTGAGCTGATCGTCGCGACGCTAGCCAGGCAGATGGCGACGGAGGCGGAGGTGCTGGAGAGCGGCACGGACCACGACGGGCAGAGCGGCTACAAGGAGCGCGAAGATAGTGAGCGCGAGGACGAGCAGTTGCTCACGAAGGTGCGTCGAGCGCTCCTCGGGCTCGGCGATCCGGTATCCGTGCGTCTATCGAGCGGCAGCTCGGCCGTGCAAAAGACGCTCACGGAGCTGAACCTGCGCGGCCTCACGGGCGCCACCGTGCTGGCCATCACTCGCGAGGGAGAGCCAGTGGTGATACCCACCGGCCGCGAGGTGCTGCGCGCCGGAGACGTGCTCGCCGTCGCCGGCACGCAGGACGCCACCTCCGCGGCGGTTCAGCTACTTCGCATGGGTGCGTGAGGTCACTCTGCAACCCCGAGCGCCGCGACCTTCAACGCGACTCACTCGCCTCCCAGTACATCGAACTGCGGTTCGACTTCTCTCTGATAACAGCTGGGACAGACGCCGTGGCTGAACCGGGTTCTGGTGTGTCGAGAGATGTAGCTCTCCACACTCTGCCAATAGTTCTCATCGTCGCGGATCTTCTTGCAGTAGGAGCAGATCGGCAATATCTCCTGGAGGGTGCGGACTTCAGCCAACGCAGCTTGCAATTCCCGCACTAGTCGCTCGCGCTCCTCCTCCGCCTGCTTGCGAGCCGTGATGTCACGCGCGACGGAGTAGATGACGTGCTCGGCGAAGCCAGGTGCTGCATTCCACAGCAACCATTTATAAGAACCATCCTTACACAGGTACCGGTTTTCGAAGCCGATCGCCTGCCCGCCGGCCCTGACCTCACCGTTCTGTTTCAGGGTACGCTCGCGATCATCGGGGTGCACGAACTCGATGAATGGCCGTGACGTCAGCTCCTCGATGGTAAACCCCAGCGTCCGCTCCCAGGCTGGATTGAGCCGCTTGAAGTAGCCATTGAAGTCGAGAAGGCAGAGCATATCGATCGAGATGGCGAAGAAACCATCCTCCAGCTCATGGACCTGTGTCGTCAGTCCTGCTTGCGGAGAGCCAGGAGGAGATTGACGCGCAGCTCCCGCGCCGTGAACGGCTTCACGCGAAGTCGGATCGGTCATCTGACGCCTATCACCTTGTGGGTCTGGATACTCACTCTGCATCCCAGGCGTAGCGCCGTGGCGGTGCAGAGCTCGGTGGCCTTGTGGCTCTGGCTCATGGGTTGGAGGGAAAGCTTGGTCATGTCGGTGAGGTCGTGCTCCTTGATGAACACCTCGAACGCCTCGATGTCGCTCGCCTTACCGATGACCATCTTGATCTCATCCGCACCTCGTACGACTTCGGAGATGATCGGTCGACCACCGGGGTTGTCGATCTTGGGTGAGCAGCACACGAAGTCGCAAGGGTCGCCGGATGAGTCACCGGAGTCAGTTGGATCTTCGAGTCGAGTTGGGGCTTCGTCCAGATGACCGCGTGCGGTGCCCGACGTCTCCAGCGCCACCTTGAAGCCGCGCCTGTGGAGTGCGCCGATGAGCGGTCGGACCGGTTGTTCCGCGGGCTCGCCGCCGGTGAGTAACACCCACTCCACGCCTGGCGCGTTGTTCGCGCGCTCGTCGCAGACGGCCTGGACGAGTGCTTCCGTGTCGAGCTCCGCCCAGAGCGCGTTGGTCCCGCGCGCCTCGCCCAGGGTTGCGCGTCGCTGCGAGAGAGCGGCGTCGCCCATGGCCCACGTCTCTTTCGTATCACAGAACGTGCAACCCACGGGGCAACCCTGGAGCCGGAGCAGGATCATGGGAGTGCCAGTCAACTGCCCCTCGCCCTGAATGGTCGAGTAGAGATCGTTCACGCGATACGTGACGATGGGAGTGACGTTTCGAGTGACGCCCGTGGTAGAGCCAGGAGTCGCGCTCGGGATGGCGCCAGGAGTGGCGCTCCGAGTGACGCCAGGAGTCGCGCCAGACATATCGTTCCGGATGCTCACGGTCTGTACTCCGCCCACGTGTCCGGCGACTCGCTCACCGCGACGGCCGCCAGGAGAGGCAGCTCGGGCTTGAAGCGTTCGTAGAGCGCTCGCGAGATGGCTTCCGCCGTGGTGAACGTGCCGAGCCCGAGGACATCATTCAGATTCTGGTGATCGAGGACGGTATCGATATAGCGCTCGACAGGTTCGAGGAGACCGTAATCCAACACGAACCCATCGTCGTCCAGCGTCTGCTTTTCCAGCGTCACGCGCACCGCATAGTTATGGCCATGGAGGCGCGCACACTTATGGTCCGGCGTGTGGGCGGAGATGTGAGTCAACTGGTGCGCGGCGCTAAAATGGAACGTCTTTTCGATTCTATACATCTTCGCCTCGGGGGGCGGGCCGGGGTCTGGTGTGGTCGGCGGTATGGGCGAGAAGGTTGCCCCCGGCCTCCTCGAAAAGTAGCCGTGCGCAGAGGTCGCGACGCTCACGTGGCACGATTGATCCAGCAACAATGATCACAGGGATTGACGAGCTCGTCGAAACAAAGCGCCCCCGAGGTGATGAATCATGGCTACGCGCCAGCAACTCTCGGTCATCATGGACAACGTGCCAGGAACGCTCGCGACGATGTGCAGTGCCTTCGCCGAGAAGGACGTCAACATCATCGCCTTCACATCATCGAGCGAGCAGGCAGGGAAGAGCCTCGTCCGTGTAGTCGTCGACAAAGTGGAGGCCGCGAAGAACGTGTTGCAGGCGATTGGCTATGCCTACACGGAGGAGCAGATACTCGCGACGGAGCTGCCCAATAGTCCGGGCGCACTCGCAACCGTGGCCAAGACGCTCGGCGACGCCGACGTCAACATCGACTACGCCTACGTTGGTGCAGAGGCCGAGTCCTCTCAGCTCCTCGCGGTATTGTCGGTGTCAGATCTCGGGCGAGCGAAGCAGCTGGTGAAATAACGCAACTCGGCTCGACGCAGAGCGTGGTGCAGCGCCTCGCCAGGCCGTCACTCGCCCTTCGCCCCTTCCGATCCGTCGTCAGCTGCTCCTCGGTCTGCCATGCAAGGCGACGCGAGACCGGCAGAGACTGCCGAGCCGACCATTGACGTCCGTTCGCGTTCGGGAACATTGAATGCTGATGCAACCGCGAGACACAACCTACCAGGAGCGACCCATGTTCGTGATCCGAGACATCATGTATTGCAAGCCGGGCAAGGTGCGCCCGATGGTCGAGAAGTTCGTCGCGATGTCGAAGTTGAGCGAGCAGCTCGACATGCCGCGCATGCGCGTCATGACCGACTTCTGCGCCGAGCGCTACTGGACGGTCGTGTCGGAAATGGAGGTGTCGGACCTGCAGGCGTTCGAGCAGATGATGTCGTCGCCGCAGGGCTCGGCGGAAGACATGAAGAAGTTCGAGGAGATCATGGCGGGGTATCACGATCTCGTCGATCACGGTAAGCGGGAGATCTACAAGATCGAGGGCTGAACGCCAGCTGAAGATCAGTAACTGCGGTCGTGCGGCGCCACCTCCCGTGCCTCGATCTCGATCGCGGCGGCATCTGGAGCACCGCTACTCGCAGCGCCATACCCCGAGGCCTCCGAGTGCGTGTAGGGAAACGTCCGGCACACTCAGGCGGCCGTGCGGGAGCGGGATACGCGCCCAGGAAGCGGTGAGCTTGACCTCGGGCGCCGCCGTCATGGCCACGCGTCCGTGCACGAGGACATAGCGACGACCGAGCGCCGCCTGCATCGTCACCCCGGCGATATGGTAGCCCCCGCCCAGCAGCGTGTGCCCTCCGCCGACGGCGCGGCCATCGATCCGGCCCTCCGGATGGGCTACCACCAAGCCGAGCCCAAGGCGGAGTTGCCACCCGCGGGACGACGGCCACACCGCGTTCATGGTCGGCAGATTGTAGCCGTGGGTCACCTCGAAGCGCTCCACCGGGGGCCGCGGATTCTGGAGATATAGCTTGTGGTGGAGCAGTTCCACCTCCACGGCGCGACCGGGTGCCCAGGCGTGTCCGAGCCGGTAACTGTAGTACGGCGCGTCGGCGAACGGCCGCGTGCTGTAGCGGGCGCGGAGCCGGGCGCGCCCTTCGGGGAGTTCGACTACCAAGGGTAACGGAAGATGCCACGCAGAACCCGTGAACAGCTCAGCAGCCCACGCGCTCCTGGGGCACTGGGCCTCCAGGCTAGCGCTCGGGAGCAGAAGGCTCGAGAGAACAGCGAGGCGCCACGAGCTTCGGCACGACGCCCGGCATCTGGAACTGGCTGAGCACACGGGCAACGCTACTCCTCAGCAATTGGCTGGTCGGCGCGGCATAATGCCCGTGCTAAGCTGCGGACGAATCAAAGAAGAGCGCGGGCGAAGTCTGCGCAACTCGCGTGGAGTTGGTCGTCTGTCGTGTCGACATTGGCTACTCCGGATATCAGGAAAGTCCGAGTATGTGTGGCGCCTGAACAGACAAGACACGATCAATCGGATGCGTTCCCGCTCCCCTCGCAAGCACAACAGAGTCCCGGGATGAGCTGCCAGCAACGTTGAGTTAGCCACCAGCCACACGGCTGGCGAGTTAATTGCTCCACGACGATGGGACGATGGATAGTGACCGCCGCACAGGCTGCCGAGCAGGTGATGTGCCTTGCGGAGGTCACGAGTGCTTTTCCGGAGGTTCTATGTCGGAGATCGATGTAACGCGGCGGGGGACGACGGAGCGGATCATCGAGCGTCCCGCGTTCCGCGTGAGCTGGGGCGCCGTGTTCGCCGGCCTGGTAGTCGCCCTGGCGCTGCAAGCTGTGCTCACACTGCTCGGTACGGCCATCGGCCTGACGGCGCTGGACGGCGCGACAGGACGGGAATTCGGGATCGGAGCGGGGATCTGGTTGATCCTCTCAATTCTGGTCTCGCTCTACGTCGGCGGGCTAGTGACGGGGCGTCTTGCCGGCGTGCTCACGCGTGGGGATGGCGCATTACACGGCGTCCTCATGTGGGGGTTGTCGACCGTTCTCGGGCTCTATCTTCTGGCGAGCGGAGTGAGCTCACTACTCGGCGGAGCAGTGCAACTCGCCTCGAGTGGCGCGGCCGGGACGGCTGGCACCGCCGCGCAGGGCGGTCGCGTCGCGCAGAGCATGGACAGCGCAGCGCGGTCCATGATGGACACAATCCAGGAAAGTGCCGGAGAGGTGGTCAGCAACACGCGGGAAGGCGCGGCCCGAGGCGCGTGGTTCGCCCTCCTGGGTCTCGCGCTGTCGGCAGGCGCGGCGGCGCTGGGGGCGGCTCAGAAGGCGCACGATTGATCGGCGATCTCGCCGGTGCTCTCTCAGCAGCACCGGCGAGAGATCATCTGCGCTAACACCAACGGCGTATTCTGAGCACCCCTCGGCTGATCACACAGGCCCTACGCGCGCGCCGAGTCGCCGCTCGCGCACATACAGGAAGAGCGGCAGCGTGCCCCCGAGGCCGAAGAGAAGCGTCAGCACCCAGAACGCCCAGACGCGTGGAATCCCCAGGAGCCGCGCCTCGCGCGTGATCCAGATGAGCGCGACGAGCACGACCACCAGAAGGTCGAGAGCAAACGCGGTACTCGTCAGATTCGCGAAAAGCTCGCTGTTCGTCCGCGCCGGGTCGGTCCAGAAGAGGATGTTGCCCGACCGCGCTGACTCCAGGAGCATCGGCACGCCGGCCGCCAGATAACCGACGACGGCAAGGGTCGCATAGACGAGTTGCATGGACCGGCCACTGAGCTGAGCCACGGAATCCTCCTGGTGGGAGATGCGCGTCTCTGGGAGATGCTTGTCTCTGGGAGCAGAGGCTATCCCGAATCATACCACTGGCGATGCGCGAGTCATTCCAGGCCCCGGGGCGCACGCGTGTTATTCGGCGACGGCTTCCTTCCAAAACATCAGCGCGTGGAGATGAGATACTGCGTCCCATCCGGGTCGCGGAACGACACCGAGCTCCCCCACTCTGCCTTCTGCGGGGGTCCATCGGTCTCGACTCCGTTGGCCTGCAGCTCAGCGTACGTGGCGTCGATGTCATCGGTCCAGAAGACGATCGGCGCGAAGCCGCCGATGCGGTTCTCGTGTCCATCCGGTGTGAAGAGGACCACGCGCCCCTCGGATTTCGGGATGCGCAACTCGATCCAACGTTGCTTCTCATCGAAGGGCTGGTCAGTGGCAACGACGAAGCCCATCTTCTCGGTCCAGAACCGCAGCGCCCTGTCCTGATCGCGCGTCGGTAGCGACGCGAACTTGATACCTCGGATCATCGAAACATTCGCATTGAAGGTCGCCGAACAATTGGGGCGCCGTTCGCGCTGCGCCAGCCATGCACCTCTTGCTATGGCAATCAGTGCCATAGTACACAATCGAATCCTTCGCCGATGGGCGGCAATGAGCCAGGTATCAGGTCCTCGATCCGTGGCACAGGGACTCGGCGCTCACGAAGAGACGCTGACGCCGGAACGCACAAGCATTGCGAGCGGTCTTTGGTACGTTCCAGATGCTCTCAGCGACCGCGACCGGGGCCGCGTAACTTACAGAACGGTGTTCTCCCATCTCGGCCAGCCACATCGCCCCCGCACACCAAAGGACGCATGCCAGTTCCACCCCCACCCGGACCCCGCCGCCGGAGCGTGGCCGTCACGGCCGCGCTCGTAACAGTGATGAGCAGCGCAGCCGCCGCGCAGGCGAAGCCGGCGCCCAGCGGTTATCCGGCGCTGGTCGAGCTATTCGAGGAATGGCGCGCCTTCGAGCGACCGGTGATGCGCGACGGAGTGCCGGACTACACCGCGGCCGCGATCACCGCGAAGGCCGCGGCGCTGCCCGACTGGCGCGCCAGGCTAGACGCGATCGACACCGCCGGCTGGCCCATCGCGCAGCAGAGCGACTACAAGCTGGTCAGGGCGGAGATGAACGGACTGGATTTCGATCTTCGTGTATTGCGACCGTGGGCGCGCGACCCAGCGTTCTACGTGAGCGTCTGGGCCAGCCGCACCGACGTGCCGTCGCGCGAAGCGCCAGTCTCCCACCCCGAGATCCAGCTCTACGACTATCGTTTCCCGCTCTCGGCTAGCGCGCAGCGCGAACTGACGACCACCATAGGGATGATCCCCGCCCTTCTCGCCCAGGCGAGGACCAACCTCGAAGGCAGCAACGCGCGCGACCTCTGGGTCTACGGCGAGCGACTGCTGCGGCGGCAGGCAACGACGCTTGCGTCGCTCGAGAAGGGGACGCTCACCGTGAGCACGCTCGAGGGACGTCAGCACGCTGACCTCACCGGTGCCACGCCGGCGTTGCGCACCGCCATCACCAGCGCGCGGCAGTCCACCGAAGACTTCATCGCGTGGCTCGCGCAGCTCGCACCCACCAAGACCGGCCCGTCGGGTGTGGGCAAGGAGAACTACGCCTGGTATCAGCGGAACGTGCACTTCATCCCGTACAGCTGGGACGAAGAAGTCGTGCTGCTGCGGCGCGAGCTCGACCGCGCCCACGCCGCGCTGCGCCTGGAAGAGCACAACAACCGCGACCTCCCGCCGCTCGAGCCGATCGAGGACCCGGCCGCGTACGACACCATGGCCAGCGCGCGCCTCGAGACCTTCGTCGACTTTCTGATCGACGAGCAGATCATCCCGAACAAGCCGTACATCAAGGCCGCGCTGGAGCCACAGCTCCCCCGCTTCGTGCCCAGAGACAGGCGTGCCTTCTTCAGCCACGTGACGCAGCGCGAGCCCATGCTCCTGCTCTCGCACGACTATCACTGGATCGACCTCGCGCGGATGCGCGACGAACCCCACCCGAGCCCCATTCGCCGCGTCACGTCGCTCTCGAACATCTGGGACACCCGCGCCGAGGGATTCGCGACCGCGTTCGAGGAGATCCTGCTGCATGCAGGGCTCTACGACGATAACCCGCGGGCCAGAGAGCTCGTCTGGATCATGCTTGCCAACCGCGCCGCGCGCGGCCTCGCGTCGCTCTACGTGCAGGCCAACGAGCTCACGCTCGAGCAGGCCGGACACTTCCACGGCGAATGGACACCGCGCGGCTGGGCGAAGGCGGGCGACGATCTCACCGCGTCCGAGCAGCTGCTGTACCTGCGACAGCCGGGCTACGGCACCAGCTACGTCACGGGGAAGATCCAGTTCGACCAACTGATGACCAAGTACGAGCACCAGCAGGAGCTGGCGGGGAAACCGTTCGTACTCCGCGAATTCATAGGTCGCTTCAACGACGAAGGCATGATCCCGATCCCGCTGATCGAGGCGGAGCTCATCACGAAGGACACTCCACTGCTACCGTAGCGGCGCCCCGGCCTACCAGAGTTTCCGCGGCAGCTTCTCCCTACGGATCCCGCTAACAGACCATGACCACCATTCCCGACCAGCCGAGCGCGCCACGTCCCGGCACGCTCACCGATGCCCTGACAGACCATGCCCGATCCGCCGCCCTCGACACCGGCTTCTTCGGGCATCCGCGTGGACTTTCCACGCTCTTCTTCACCGAGATGTGGG
>DATCXG010000597.1:0-13652 GCA_036565945.1 Gemmatimonadaceae bacterium | reverse complement strand
GCCGTGGGATTGAGGCCCAGCGGCTGCCACACGTCGATGTCCTGATCGGGGAGTTGCACTCCCGCCTCGAGCACGCCGACGATCGGGATCGCGCGCGCGTCGATCCAGATGGTCGTGCCGATCACGCCCGGGTCGCCGCCGTAGCGGCGTTCCCAGAAATCGTGGCTGAGTACCGCGATCGGCGTCGCTGGTCCGGGAGCGACGACGCCGGGATTGGTGTTTGCTGGCTGGTCATCCTCGTTCGAGATGATTCGTCCGAGCGCGGGTCTCGCGCGAAGCGCCCGCAAGACTCCCGCGCTCGCCTCGGCGACGCGCACTCGCTCGGGACGGTCGTTACCGGTAATGGTGAACTCGCCGGTGGTGTAGATGCCCGCATCTTCCAGCGTCCTGCTGTGGTCGCGGAAATAGAAGAAATTCGCTGGTGAGATGCCGTATCGCAGGTCCGCTTTGATCCCCGGCCAGCGGGTGCCGATGTCCACCAGGCGGCCGGGCTCGTGGTATGGTAGTGGCTGCAGCACCACCGCGTTGAGCAGTGTGAAGATCGCGGTGGTGGCCCCGAGCCCGAGTGCGAGCGTGATGATCGCCACGATCGTGAAGCCCGGGCTGCGACGGAGAGAGCGCGCGGCGTAGCGGAGATCCTGCGCGAGAGATGTCATGGTGTGTCCCACGAAGCTGGGGGGATGGTTGGCAGCCCTGCGACGGAGCCCCGCCAAGGGTGGCTTATGATCTGCGGCAGACTGTCCATGCTGGTGTCCATCTGGTTCCCTATTCCGCCCTGAGTGCTATGACTGGATCGACGTGGGGACGAAGGTCGCCATATGTGCGCTCGTGCAGCGACATCACACTGATGTCGTGGACGTTCCGGTTGGGCGGTAGCTCGGCCTGGTGGGCGCGCTGCAGCGTGACGATCTCCGCACGTGCCGCATCCAGCGATCTCTCCGCGCGGAGGCGGCCGATCAGGAAGTCGTAGCGGATCTGGCCGGGCACCAGCGCGGGGAGCTCGAGCGGTAACCAGTATTCGGCGTCCCTGGGGTATCGGAAGCCGGCCGGCATCACGCCCACCACTGTGTAGCCCCTGTCATCGAGCTTCACGGTGCGACCGATGATCCCCGGGTCGCCGCCGAAATCTCGTTTCCAGAGCGAGTGCGCGAGTATGACTACCTGCGGGTCGCGCGACCGGGCTTCGCCGGGAGAGAACCCTCTTCCGAGAGCGGGATGGACATTCATCACGCGGAAGAAGTCTGGTGAGACACTCCCACCATTTACGCGCTCCGGTTGGTCGCCACCGGTGAGGTTGGCGCCGTCTGGATCGTAGGCCGCGAGCGCGTCGAAGGACCTCCACCGCTCGCCCAGCATCATCCGGACGGTCTGGACGTCAATCACCTCCGCGCCGCCTCCCGCACTCGCGATCGACACGATGCGATCAGACTGTGGATACGGGAGCGGCCGGAGCAACACCGCGTTCACGATTCCGAAGAGCGCACTGTTGGCACCGATGCCGAGCGCCAGGATCAGCACGAGGATGGCCGTGAACCCCGGGTTGCGCCGCAGCGCGCGCACTGCATCGCGGAGGTTCAGCCGCAGCTCGTTCATTGCACGACGTCTCCTGGATGGAATGTTGATCGCTCACCGCGGTGCAGCACTAGCACGGAATCTGTGCCGCCTGGTCGCCGTCTCGTTCGGGCCGTCGCCTCATTCCGCCCTCAGTGCGACGAGTGGATCCACTCTCGTCGCTCGGCGCGCGGGCAACCAGCTCGCCACCAGCGCGACCGCCAGGAGGAAGAGCGACACCATGATGAAGGTCGCGGGATCGGTGGCGCTCACCCCGAAGAGCAGAGTCGCCATGAGGCGCGTAGCACCCCACGCTCCTGCCAAGCCAAGCAGGACTCCGATGAGCGCCGGTGCCATCGCCTGGCGGATCACCAGTCGCATGACGCTGTTAGACTCGGCGCCGAGCGCCATCCGGATGCCTAGCTCGCGGGTCCGCTGCGCGACCGTGTACGACAGCACGCCGTAGATGCCCACTGCGGCGAGAACCAGCGCCATGAGCGCGAAGAGTCCGAGGAGCATCATGCTGACCCGGGGTTGCGCGATGGACTGCTGGAGCCGCTCGTCCAACGTGCGTACATCGGAGACTGGCAGGTCGGAGTCGAGTGCCGTCACTGCGCGGCGGATCGGAGTGGCGAGCGTCGCCGGGTCGCCGGTTGTACGCACCAGCAGCAGCATGGAGCGCTGTGGCGTCTGCGCCAGCGGCAGAAAGAGCTGTGGATATGGATCGTCGTTCAACGCGTTCTGCCTCACGTCGCCCACGACACCGACAACGGTGCGCCATGACGCGCTGTCGGCTGGGTCGCCAAGCGTGATGCGCGCGCCAATTGGATCGGTGCCGGCCCAGTAGCGGCGCGCCATCGCGCTGTTGATCACCGCCACCCTCGTCGCGCGAGCATCGTCGTGCGCAGAGAATGCGCGCCCCGAGCGTAGCGGAATCCGGAGCGCGCGAAAGTACTCGGGACCGGTGACGAGCACCGTGGCGTCCTGGATCGCGCTGGAGCTGGGTTGGGGCCGGCCGGCGACCTCGAAGCTGAGGTAGTTGCCGCCTCCGCTCAGGGGCGCATCGGAGGTGAGCGACGCGGACTCCACGCCAGGCATCGAGCGCGCGTTCTGGAGGAGCTGGTCGAAGAACGCGAGCTGGCTCGTGCTCTCGGCGTACCGCGCTCTCGGGAGCACTATCTGCGCGGAGAGCACGGCGTGTGAATCGAAGCCTGGATTGACTTGCGAGAGCCGGTCGAAGCTCCTGATCAGAAGACCGGCGCCGACCAGGAGAACGAGCGCCAGCGCCACTTCGGCCAGCACCAGGGCGCCGCGAAGCTGGTGTACGCCGATTCCGCCAGACGCGCCTCGCGCTCCCTCCCGTAGCGATGCCTGCGGCTTCCCACTGACCAGGCGAAGGGCGGGGACAAGGCCGAAGAGGATCCCGGTGACGATCGAGAGCACGAGGGTGAAGGCCAGCACCCACCCGTCCACGCCAGACTCGTCGAGCCGCGGTATCTGTCCAATCTGCGCGGCTCCCAGTGCCGACATGCCCCACGCGGCGAGCAGGAGCCCGAGCGCTCCGCCCAGCAGCGATATGAGGAGACTCTCGGTCATCATCTGCCGCACGATTCGCTGGCGACCCGCCCCGAGCGCGGCCCGGATGGCCATCTCTCGTTCGCGCGCGGCCGCGCGCATCATCGTGAGGTTCGCGACGTTGGCGCAGGCGATGAGCAGCACGAGTCCAACTGCCCCCATGAAGACCAGCAGGGCGGGTCTCATTCCGCCCACCATCTGCTCCTTGAGCGATACTAGTTCGGGACTCCAACCGGTGTTGCTCTCGGGGTACTGCGCCTCCAGAGCGCGCCCTATCGTGGTCATCTGCGCCTGCGCCTGGTCGAATGTGGCGCCTGGCTTCAGCCTTCCCACCACGGTGAGGAAGTCGGCGCGCCGGCCGCGGGTCGTGTCGGTGCGCAGCGGGGCCCAGAGGTCGCTCGGGTTGCCGAACTTGAAACCGGCTGGCGCTATGCCGACCACTGTGAAGGGAAGTCCGCTCAGCGTGATCGTACGCCCGACGACGTCCGCTCGCGCGCCGAAGCGGCGCTCCCAGAAGCCATGGCTCAGGACCACGACGCGATCCCGGCCGCTCGTCTCCTCTTCGGCGTTGAATGCCCGGCCGAGGGCGGGCGTCACTCCGAGTACGCGAAAGAAGTTGGCGGTGGTGAGTGCCGCCTCGATTCGCTCAGGCTCGCCGTCTCCCGTGATGTCGAAGCGGGTGTTCGCGACCGCGGACAGGCTCTCGAAGACGGTGCTCTGTTCCCGCCAATCCAGAAAGTCGGGGAGCGATGCGGCCTCGCGCCCGATGCCTTCGTGATGACCCCACACCATCACCAGGCGGTCGGGGTTCGCGTACGCCAGTGGCCGCAGCAGAACTCCGTTCACCACGCTGAAGATGGCGCTGTTCGCTCCGATCCCCAGTGCTAGGGTCAGTACAGCTATGAGCGTGAAGGCCGGGCTCCGGCGCAGCGAGCGCAGCCCGTAGCGGATGTCCTGCATCAGCGTTTCCAAGATGTCTGTCCCCAACGAGAGGTCTACCACGGCTGAGAGGGCATGCGCATCGGCGCCCCGCTCACGCGTCCATCACCAGATCGCGACGATCGCCATCGCGCGTTCGGCGAGCGTGGTATCGGAGAGTGGGTGGAGCACCAGAAAGGTCATCAGACCGGACAGCGCCACAACGGTCCCGATGGCGAGCAGGAGTACCAGTGTGCCGAGGAAGTGAGCACCGGACGGCCCGCCTGGCGATGGCTTTGAGGGGCGTGATCGCTCAGGCATCAGGGGCAGTGTGGCATGGCTCATCCTCATTGACACCTCCCGGGAAGTGAGCAACGCGTCGCATGCCCCGGAGCGCCTCGACGCGATGACTACGACTAGTCCGCCTGCCGCACCACGTAGCGATGCAACGACATTGCACGACTGAACGCGTGCCGGACGTCGGTGCCGGAGAACGCTGCGCGACACCCTGCCATAGACAAGACGCGTGCCATGTGCAGCTTCACATAAGTTGGTGAGCCACACACACTTACGTGGTACATAACCAGCCCTACCGGGATGGGAGGTGCCTACTTCTGGGATTGGGTGTCCGGAAGCGGACACTCAGGGACGGGGGGCAGGGTTCAGGATTCAGGGGGCAGGAACTACGAACTACCGAGGGATCAGGAAGCAGGGACCTTCACTACAGGGATCAGGAAGCAGGTATCAGGGATCAGAAAGTGCCTCCAGGGCCGAGATCTCAACCCCTAGGTAGTTCCTGATCCCTGATCCCTGCTTCCTGATCCCTTTCAGTTGTCGTTCCTGCCCCCTGCCCCCTGAACCCTGCCCCCCGTAGTCAATTCACCTCGAACCCGCTCTCCCTCAGCTGCTCTTCGTCAGCCTTCTCGCGGTGGCCGCGCTCTTCCTCCACTATCCGTCCGTCGAAGAGATGGATCGAGCGATCGGCGTTGCGCGCGTAGCGCGGGTCGTGGGTCACCATGCAGATCGTTGCGCCCTGGTTGTGGAGCTCCTTCAGTAGATCCATCACCGCCTCGCCGTTCACCGAGTCGAGATTGCCGGTGGGCTCGTCGGCCAGGAGGATGAGGGGCTCGCCAGCGACGGCTCGTGCCACGGCGACGCGCTGCTGCTGACCTCCGGAGAGCTGCGCCGGGTAATGCTTCACCCGGTGGCTCATCCCCACTCTCTCGAGTGCCTCGAGAACTCGCTTCCGACGCTCGGCGGAGTCCATCCCGCGATAGGTGAGCGGCAGTTCCACGTTCTCGTACACGGTGAGATCACCGATCAGGTTGAACGCCTGGAAGATGAAACCGATCTGACGGTTGCGAACTCTGGCGCGCTGGCTGGCGGTGAGCTTGGCCACCGGTTCGCCATCGAGCAGATACTCGCCGTCCGTAGGTGTGTCGAGCAGACCGAGTATGGAGAGCAGCGTGGTCTTACCGCATCCTGACGGGCCAGCGATGGCCAGATACTCGCCAGGCTTCACCTCCAGGTGCACTCCGGCGAGTGCGTGCGTCTCCACCTCGTCGGTGAAGAAGACCTTCTTGATTCCATCCAGGCGGATGAGCCCCTGGCCATTCGTGCCTCCGTTCGACGGCGTGGCAGCAGGAGTGGCGGAGGTGTCCGAGCGGGGCGATGGCTGTACTGGCATGGCTGGATCCGGTGTCGGGAGATGGAGGTGGATGATTCCGCGCGCTCAGCGTAGTCGGACTCGGTCGTGCGAGTCCCATGCGGACATGTCGGAGATTATCACGCGGTCTCCTATGCTGAGGCCCTGCTCGACCACTATGGTGTTGACCGATGCGCGTCCCAGCTTCACGTTCACGCGGGCGGCTTCCTTACCCTCGGGCGTGAGCTTGAACAGACCCACCGTGCTCTCGGGCTGGCCGTATGCCGGTCTGCCCACATAGAGCACGTTCTTCAGACGTTCTATCTCGACTGTGCCGTCCACACTGAGGTCGGGTCGCGCGCCCGGCGGGAGCTTCCCTTCCAGCCCCACGTCCACGGTGACCGTACCGTTCTGTACCGATGGGTCTATACGGATTACGTGGCCGGGCACGATCCCGTTTCGAGTGTCTACCGAAGCAACCTGTCCGATCTGGACGTCCTTCGCCTGAGTCTCCGGGATTCGGAGTACCGCTTTGAGCCGGCCGGGCTGCGCCACTTTGGCCAGCAGCGTGCCCGGCTGCACCCACTGGCCGGGCTGGAGGTCCATGTCCTGGAGGACGCCCTCGGCACCGGCGCGTACCTCCATCGACTCCACTCGCCTCCGCTGATACTGCGCGATTGCCCGAAGCCGCTCCACCTGCTGCTGTTGGAGCGCGATCTGTTCGTTCACTGACTTGGACAACTCTGCGAGCTTCTGGGTTTCAATCTTGAGCCTGGTTTCGCTCTCGAGTGCTTGATCGCGCGCATTGCCAACCTCCTGCGGCGACATGAGCCCCTTCTTGTCGAGCCCCACCGCCACGTCCTCCTGGCGCTTGGCGGTCTGGTATTCCGAGCGCGTCGTAGCTACAACTGCCTCCTGCGCCAGACGTTGGGTGGAGAGGTTGAGCTTCAGCGTGACCAGCGTCGCCTGCGCGGCGTTGAGCTGTTGCTCAGCCGAGAGTGCCTCGAGTTGCACGTCCGGGTTGGTCATCTCGAGGATCAGGGTGTTCGGCGTGACCTTGGTCCCCGGCCTCTCGTGGATCTGCTCCACCCGCCCACCGGTCACGGCGGAAATCCACTGGATCTGTTCCGGAACGAGCGTACCCGGCCCTCGGACCTGCACCACCATCTCGCCGCGCCGAACGGTGTCGACCCACAGCGTAGCAGCGTCCACCGATGGCGCTGCGGGCTCGAGCCGGCCCAGAGCCGCCGTGACGACCACGACGGCCGCGACAGCAATCCCGCCAATTATGTATTTCTTCTTCTTGCTCGGTGGCTCGCGGGGGATGTCCAAGCTGTAAGATCTCCTGCTCGAGATGGGAAGGACTGCGGCGGTTCCGGTGCCTTCACAAGGGAAGGAACGTGCCGCTACGTGACTGGTGCAAAATTGTTGCTCTGTATGAACTTACATCTTATTCGGCGGGGCAGGGAACGCTCTCCCTTGCCCGCATCTGGGAATGGCTGTCCCAGAACCGAACACTCGCTCCGTGCCCGTAGGGACCGCCGTGCCCGGGCGGTGAATCCTTTATCCTGAATCCAGACTTTACAATCTCCCCCTTCCGCTCCGCGCTACAGGCTGCATCATAAGAATGCGCCGGCCAGCGCCAATTGCCTTCGCCGGCTATCCCACGTTGCTCCCAACCCCTTCAATCGAGATGAAGTGGTCGTATCACTACGACGGTACACTTCATGGAGGTTCAGTGATGCGGCTTGCGGTGACTGGAACTGATACTGGCGTTGGGAAGACGATAGTCGCGGCCGCCATCCTGACGATGCTACGCCGTGACGGCCTGCGAGTGGCAGGGATGAAGCCCGTCGAGACCGGGCTCGTGCGCGGCGATGCCGCAAGCGACGCGGAGCTGTTGCGTACCGCGGCTGGTGGGGACGATCAGCTCGAGGATGTCTGTCCCATCGTCCTCTCCGATGCCACGCTCCCTTCGATTGCCGCACGCCCCGCTCTTGCCGACAACGACATCCAACTGCTCGACGCGGCCTTCTCGCACCTCTCCGCTGGCCGTGATACGGTGTTGGTGGAAGACGCGGGCGGCCTCCTGGCGCCCGTCACATCATCGATCTCCTTCGATTGCCTCGCTCGCCGGTGGAGTCTCGATCTGCTGATCGTCGCCGCGAATCGGCCTGGCGTCATGAATCATCTGCTGCTCATCATGCGCGTGGCGCGCGATGCCGACATCCGAGTGCGTGGCGTTATCCTGAACGAAGCGTGGGCCGATCGCCACAGCCTGGCTGACTCCGTGACGGATGAATCGCTCGCTTCGGTAATCCCCGGCGTACCCATCTACCGGTTCCCCTTCGTCGCGCGGCCGCTAGACCATGATGTGCTCGCTACAGCTGCCTCCAACGCTGGGCTGGATGCGCTCCGGGCGCCGGTCCTCACGCTCCCGTTGCCGTCGGCCGCCAGCAGCGACGGTGTCGGGGAGGCAGCGCGGGCGTGAAGGCACGCTGGATCCCAGCGTTCATATTCATCTTCATCGCGCTCCCGGCCCTGACGACCGCGGCGCCCTCGCGTGCACAGACTGATGGCGCACCCCGGGATCTCCTTCCCAGGCACGATGTGCGCGTGTGTGCGGGCGGCGACGTCACCCTCGGCACCAACCTCGACACTACGTGGACCGAGCGCATGTCGAAGTGGCTACGCCGCCCCGTGCCCGCGATCCCCGATCCCCGTCGCGTGCTGCGCCCACTCGTGCCCCTGTTCTCCGACGCCGACGTTGCACTCGTGAACGTGGAAGGTGCCATCGGATCCGGGCCAGCCACGCCCAAGTGCGCTGTGGACTCGCGTGGGTGCTTCGCTCTGCGTCAGCCTCCGGGTACGGCGCGGGCGTTACGAACGCTCTCGCCGCGCGGCGCGGTGGTGGGGAATCTCGCCAACAACCACGCCCGCGACGCGGGTGCCGACGGGCTGGAGGTAACTACGGCACTGCTCCGGAGAGCCGGTGTTCACATCACCGGCATGGATACCATCGCCACCACGGTTGTTACTCGCGCTGGCGACACGGTGGCGTTCCTGGGCTTCAGCACATCGAACGGACCGGACCCTCGCGACATTGATGCCGTCCGGCGCCACGTAGCGAGGGCGGCGGCGCGCTACCCGATGCTAGTCGTCACCATGCACCTGGGCGCTGAGGGGAGAACGGCTCAGCGTACGCGCGATTCCATGGAGACCTACTTCGATGAGCTCCGCGGGAATCCGGTGGCCTTCGCGCATGCCGCGGTCGATGCGGGCGCCACACTCGTATTGGGACACGGCCCCCACGTAGTCCGCGCCGTGGAGTGGCGCAACGAGGCGTTGATCGCCTACTCGTTGGGCAACCTCGTGACCTACGGGCCATTCTCGCTCAGGGAACCGCTGAACCGTGGAGCGATCCTGTGCGCGGTGCTCGATTCGCGGGGCCGAGTGGTGCGTGCCCACCTCAGACCTACGAAGCAGAGAGCGCCGGGGCGGGTGAGCATCGATCGATCCAGCCGCGCGGTGATCCTGGCGGACTCACTCGGCAGAATCGATTTTCCCGACAGCGGCGCTACTTTCGTGACGGAGGCCGCCATCAGGCGGCGACGTTGAGCGGAGGAGCCAGCCTACCTGAGCTCCAGCACGTCGCTCACGGTGTGCTACCTGAGTTCCAGCGTGTCACTCACGGTATGGCTGCTCAGGTCGAGCCGTCGGGCGCCGCGCCAGGGCATTATCGCGCGCTTCGGAGTGCGGAGTAGCTTGGTCTCTATAACACGACCGGCCGATGTGCTCGCGTGCACGAAGCGGCCGTCACCCACGTAGATGCCAACGTGCGAAGCGCTCTTGCCGCGACCGAAGGTGAGCACGTCGCCCGGGAGCAGGCGCGAGGTGTCCGCCGGGATTGCATCGCCTGTCCGCGCTTGGAGCCGGGCTGTGCGCGGCAAGTCGATATGTAGAGCGGCGGTCACGTATTGCACGAGCCCGCTGCAGTCGAAGCCACGCGACGGTGTCTCGCCGCCAAGCACGTACCGTTTGCCCACCTGAGCCCGAGCGAGCGCTACGATCGAGTCGCGGAGCGAGAGGGCCGATGTGCTCAGCGCCGTGAAGGGCTTGGGGTGCTCCTTCTGCGCCGCGACCTTGCCGCCTCCCTGCTGCGCGCGCGCCAGGCCCGGCATGGCCATGAGCGTCACCAGCGCCATGATGTGGCGGAATGCGCTACGCATCAGCCAGTTGGCCTTGAGCGCACGCACTTCTCCTGATCCCCTCTAGCAATGTTCGGACTGAGGCGGTGCGCATCATGTGGCAGGGAGGTTGGAGGTAAGTGTATTCCGACGGAGGTTAAGATGATCCAGTGCAAGACGAACCCGCCTCATAACGGCAACAACTGCGGGAGTCGTTGGCTGATACGGTCGTCACTGCGACCTTGATTACAGCCTAATCGGGCGGACTGGACCGCGTCAACCGCAACGGACTACTGAGTTGGCTGTAGCTACCAGCGAGATGACCGCGGTATCGAGCTCCTAGAGGATGACGCGCATTACACGGTGCATCACTTAGCTGGCTGCCGCTGCCGGGGTCAGGAGTGTGTTCAGGGACGATCGCCCGCAGGGGGCGGGGGGTGCTCGGGCGATCTGGTATCGGCGGTATCGCGCTCACGGTCCAGTTCGCGCTCGATCTCGCTGCGCGATCTGGGCAGGTCAGCGCGCTGGCGCTCGAGCGGTATTTCCTCTTCCAGCGAGGTCGGGACGGCCGGCGCCCGGCCCAACGATGGAAGCTCATCGCTCGGGGCGAGGTGCGCACTGTCGAGGATCACGCGCTTGTTGTCGCGATCAATCCATGCAGCCCGGAGCGGCGCCACGGTCTGGTCCCCGGTAGCGCCGCGATTGACGTCGAACATCACCACTTCCCCGATGGATGGGTCCACCAGCAGGTCGCCTACCCGACCCACCTCCCGCCCGTTAGATGCGTACACAGCCCAGCCGCGGATATCGGGCTCGCCTTTTGTCAGCCGGTAGCGCTTCGCCTCTCGCAAGGGCGTCAGGTGTCGTGAGAGGCGCGGATCGGGACCGACTCCGGCTTCATCGCTTTTGGATGAATGGTCTCTGGCCATGCGCACTCCTGGGATTGCGAACGTTGGCTATGCGGCTATGCCGCTGCGGGGAGCGTCCTGGCGGCACCAGGCGGCGGTGTCCCGAGCGACGAAGGCGTGGTAGTGTCGGTATTCGCGGGCGTTGGTGTCGTCTCCCGCCCTCCAACCGCGATGAACCAGGCGATGATCGCGGCTAAGACCAGGGCGATGATGAGCCAGAGCCAGCCGAGTCCACCGCGTTTCTGCTCGATTCGAAGCTGTGCCATGCTTCCTCCCGTCGCCGCCGGCGGTAGGTTGATCCGCCCTACCACGCCCTACCACACATCAGCACATGGAAAAGTCGTGCCGTAACGGCTGGGCTGTAGAGCGCGAAAGTTGACGAGATCGTCGCCGCGCCGTAAAATCCCGTGACATCGCGCGGCGATGGAGTTCGCCCTGAACCGCTGCAATCAGGCAGCTGATGACTCCTACGTGCACCTCTTACGTGGGGGTTCTTTTTTGTCCATGGTCATCCTGGTAGGGCTCGGTAGCGCAGCCGGTGGCGTAGCCCGTTTCCTGCTCAGCGTTCTTTTCCAGCAACGCGCCGGCGCCGGCTTCCCCACGGGAACGCTCTTCATCAACATCTCCGGATCGCTGCTTCTGGGATTCGTGGTCACTTACGCGCTCGCCACTCCCGCTGTGAGCCCGGAGGTGCGCGCCATGTTGACCTCCGGTTTCTGCGGCGGCTTCACCACGTTCTCCACGTTCACGTACGAAACCATGATGCTGCTCGAGAGCGGCCAGTTCGCGCGTGCGTCGTTCTACGTGGTGCTCAGCGTCGTGGTCTCGCTGCTGGGCGCGTGGCTCGGTATCTCCTTCGCCCGCGAGTTCCTGGCGCTGCGCGTGCGCGCATAGCGTCCGGAGCCGCGTCGTCGGAGCGCCTGATGTGTGCGCGAGAGACCGGCACCGAGTCACGCCATCACGCGCCACAGCCGCGTGCGCTACATTCCCAGAGGTTTCGGTGCACGAACTGTTGCTAAAGCGGCGTTGCCACGACCGCAATGCGTATGCGCGCGGAGGATTGAGTCAGTGAGGATCATTGGAGTCGTTGGCTTGGCTATGGCGCTCGCGGCGTGGACGCCCCGTGCGCGGGCGCAGGTCGCGGATGACGAACAGGCGCGACTGGGGATCGACCGTGTCGGCTCGTACCTCAGCTACACCTGGGTAGACCACGCCCACAGCGGGTGGGACCTGGGTGCGGAATTGGATATCGGATCCGTCGTCACCCCAGCGGCGAGGATTGTGCTGGGGCTGAACTACCTGCACGCCGAGGTAAACCGCCGGGGGGCATTGGGCCCGGAGCTATCCAGCTCCTTCCATGACTTCAGCCCCACCGCCGACCTCCGGTTCACGCTATTCAGGTGGGGGCGGATGGAGCCCTTCGCCGGTGCCGGAATCGGCGGCCACTTCCTGGGCAACAACATCGCCGGTGATGCCGCGCTGAGCGATCGGTACGAGGGTGCGAAGCTGGGCGCGCAGTTCTTCGGTGGAACTGCGGTAGACCTCACATCCGACCGTAGCTGGTCTGCCTACGCGGAGCTTCGCCGCATCGAGGTCCCTGTCGTGGCCCGCACGACGTTCCGACTCGGCGCATTCATGCGGCTCTGAGCGGAAAAGACAGGGATCAGGAAGCAGGGGAACTATAGAGGGATCAGGAAGCAGGGACCTTAACTACAGAGGGATCAGGAAGCAGGGATCAGGGATCAGAAAGGGGTCGTGGCGTAGAGCTCTTTACGCCGAGGCAGTTCCTGAACCCTGCCCCCTGAACCCTGAACCCCGTAGTTCCCTGATCCCTGCTTCCTGATCCCTCTGTAGTTACTGAACCCTGCCCCCTGAACCCTGAACCCCGTAGTTCCCCCCTCTCGGCTGCTGCTGCGACAGGCAGTGCAGGGTGCCGAGTCCCCAGACCAGGTCCACGGCGTGGATACCCGTCACTTCGCGGTCGGGGAAGAGATCGGCGATGATGCCGAGTGCCACGCGGTCGTTGGGATCGTTGAAGGTGGGAACGATCACCGCGCCGTTGGCGATGTAGAAGTTGGCGTAGCTCGCGGGCAGCCGCTGGCCATCCATTACCACGGCTCGCGGGTACGGCAGCTTCACTATTCGGAGCCCACCCGGGAAGTCCTGGGCAGCGAGCTCCAGCCGTCGCAGGTTGTCGGCGGAACGCGCGTGGTTCTCGTCGGAGGGATCGTCCTCGTAGGCGAGAGCGATCGTATGACGGTCAGTGAAGCGCGCTACATCATCGATGTGGCCATGGGTGTCGTCTCCAACACACCCTTCGCCCAGCCAGATGGTACGCGTGATACCGAGGTAGCGCGCAAAGGCGGCCTCGTAGCCAGCGCGGTCGAGCCCCGGGTTGCGGACCTGTGTGTCGGAGAGGAGCCACTCCTCGGTGACCATGAGCGTCCCCGCACCGTCGGTCTCGATCCCGCCTCCCTCGAGGATCAGCGGCTCATTGTTGTCGGGGCGCAGTGCGCGTTCGAGTGGGAGTCCGCTCACCTCCGCCACCATACGCGCCACGAGCTCGTCCTTCGCGTGGTTGGGGTATTTCGCCCACGCGTTGAAGCGCCACTCCACCCAGTGCACGTTGCCGTCGTCCCCCACCACCCCGGTAGGCCCCGAATCGCGGAGCCACACGCGATCGGTGGGGGCGAGGTGCAGTCCTACGCGCTCCATATCCACGTCGTGTCCGCTCAGCACTCGGATGGCGCGGTCGCGCACCTTCTCATCATGGCAGAGGATCTCCACCCGCTCGTACCGGTGGAGCACGCGCACGATCTCGGCGTACACCCAGGGGATCGGCTCGAACTTGCGGGGCCAGTCTGGTCG